>NZ_VBVZ01000066.1 GCF_005863185.1 Pseudomonas edaphica | reverse complement strand
CCGCTGCCCACCAGCACGCGACTGCCCAGCAAGCGCCCTACCCAGGTTGGGTGTTGGCCGTTAGCCCAAATCAACCCCACCACACCCAATACAGGCAACAAAGCCGCCGCCCCAGGGAACGCGGTGTTGGCGTTGTAGCCCAATACCGCCACCAGAATCAGGCCCAGGCTGAACAGACTCACAGCTTGCGCCAACAGGGGACTTGCCCGCCCTGCCCGCACTGGCATCACAGCCAGCATGGACCCGGCCAACAATTCCCAGGCACGCATTGGCAGCAGGAAGAAGGCTTTGTACGGCTCATTGGCCACCGCCCACACGCTCGCCGCAAACGACACCAGCAGCAACACAAACAAGGCGCTGCGCCACTGCTTCAGCCAGCTCGACAACAGCGCCAGCAAGAGTGGGAAGGCAATGTAGAACTGCTCTTCAACCGACAGCGACCAGGTGTGCAACATCGGCTTCATGTCGGAGGCCGTGTCGAAATAGCCGTCCTGGCGCATGAAGAACAGATTGGAGATGAACACCACTTGGTTGTGTATCGAGCGTCCCAATTCCGAATAGTCTTTGGGCGCCATTAAGAACCAACCAGCCACCAATGACGTAAACATCATGACCAGCAAAGCCGGCAGGATACGCCGTGCCCGTCGCGCCCAGAAATCGACGAAGCTGAAACGCCCCGCTTCACGCTCGCGCCAGATGATCGAGGTAATCAGGAAACCTGAAATCACGAAGAACACATCAACGCCGACAAAACCGCCAGTAACGCCGGGAACCCCAAAATGGAACAAAACCACAGCCAGGACAGCAATGGCGCGCAGGCCATCAATGTCTCTTCGGTAAGCAAGAGCGGTCATAAATCGTAATCAGCCTGATACAAATTGAAGAGAGCGTAGGCGTACTCGCCATTTTTGTTTCTTTACTGACACTCTCGGCACACAAACCTCCCTGTTTGGCGCAAAAAAAATGGCACCCTTCAAGGGCACCATTTTCTCAGACCTGAACCGTAGTATTACTTACGCTTCATAGACAGGAAGAACTCGTCGTTGGTCTTGGTGGTTTTCAGCTTGTCGATGAGGAACTCGATGGCGGCTACTTCGTCCATCGGGTGCAGCAGCTTGCGCAGGATCCACATGCGCTGCAGTTCGTCGTCGGCGGTCAGCAACTCTTCACGGCGGGTGCCGGAGCGGTTGATGTTGATCGCAGGGAACACACGCTTTTCAGCGATACGACGGTCCAAAGGCAGTTCCATGTTACCGGTACCTTTAAACTCTTCGTAGATCACTTCATCCATCTTCGAGCCGGTTTCAACCAGCGCGGTGGCGATAATGGTCAGCGAGCCGCCTTCTTCGATGTTGCGCGCA
Organism: Pseudomonas edaphica; assembly: GCF_005863185.1. GTDB lineage: Bacteria > Pseudomonadota > Gammaproteobacteria > Pseudomonadales > Pseudomonadaceae > Aquipseudomonas > Aquipseudomonas edaphica. Next base: position 15,669 of record NZ_VBVZ01000066.1, on the reverse strand, counting down.
GCACCGAAGAAACGCTTTGGTTTCTCCAGGGCGTGGGCATCGACACCACCGGTGAGTACCTTGCCGGAGCTTGGGATCACGGTGTTGTAGGCACGCGCCAGACGGGTGATGGAGTCGAGCAGGATCACCACGTCCTTCTTGTGTTCGACCAGGCGCTTGGCCTTCTCGATCACCATTTCGGCAACCTGCACGTGGCGGGTTGGCGGCTCATCGAACGTCGAGGCAACCACTTCGCCGCGCACGGTGCGCTGCATTTCGGTTACTTCTTCCGGGCGCTCATCGATCAGCAATACGATCAGGTGAACTTCCGGGTTGTTACGCGCGATGTTCGCTGCAATGTTCTGCAGCATGATGGTCTTACCGGCTTTCGGCGGTGCGACGATCAGGCCGCGCTGGCCTTTGCCGATCGGGGCGCACAGGTCGATGACACGACCGGTCAAGTCTTCGGTGGAACCGTTACCGGCTTCCATCTTCATGCGCACGGTCGGGAACAGCGGCGTCAGGTTCTCGAAGAGAATCTTGTTCTTCGCGTTCTCAGGACGATCGAAGTTGATCGTGTCGACCTTGAGCAGGGCGAAATAACGCTCGCCTTCCTTCGGAGGACGGATCTTGCCGACGATGGTGTCACCGGTGCGCAAGTTGAAGCGACGGATCTGGCTCGGCGAGACGTAAATATCGTCTGGGCCGGCGAGATAGGAAGCGTCTGCAGAGCGGAGGAAGCCGAAGCCGTCCTGGAGAATCTCCAGCACGCCATCACCGGAGATTTCCTCGCCGCTTTTCGCGTGCTTTTTGAGCAGGGAGAAAATCACGTCCTGCTTGCGCGAACGGGCCATATTTTCTATGCCCATTTCTTCGGCCAATTGGAGCAGGTCGGTAATCGGCTTTTGCTTGAGTTCAGTCAGATTCATATAGGAATGACGTAATCATTTATGGAGGGGGGAAATTAAGCTTTTGGCTTAATGAGGCCGCGCCGCAGAGAAGGCGACAGGATCGCGTACTAATCGAAAAGGAATGCGTCGGCGACGGCTTGCAGGGGGCAGTGGAGAAACCAGTGCGGGGCCGAATGTACCACCTGAATTTCGGAGCGTCTAGCCCTGTTTCACGAAAAAGCCCCGCTATTTTGCGGGGCTTTTTTGACGACGCTTAGATGTTCGCGTCGAGGAAAGCTTGCAGCTGGGACTTCGACAGCGCACCCACTTTAGTGGCTTCGACGTTGCCGTTCTTGAACAGCATCAGGGTCGGGATACCACGCACGCCGTGTTTGGCCGGGGTTTCCTGATTGTCGTCGATGTTCAGCTTGGCAATGGTCAGCTTGCCTTCGTAAGTGGTCGCAATGTCGTCCAGAACAGGAGCGATCATTTTGCAAGGGCCACACCATTCAGCCCAGTAGTCAACCAGTACCGGGCCTTGAGCCTTGAGTACTTCGGCCTCAAAGGTCGCGTCGGTGACGTGCTTGATAAGATCGTTGCTCATGGATGTCTCCGGATTGTAAGCAAAAAAAACGTGGCCCATCATAGCCGCCCTTCCCCCGTTCAGGAAGCCGCCTCTGATTGAGTCTTGCTATGGCGTTGCATGAGTTTGGGTATAGCCCACTCACGGCGTCACGGGAGTCACGAAGGCGATGCCCGTGCGCAATGCCGCATTGCGCACGTGTTCCTGCATGGTTTTCTGCGCCGCAGCACTGGCGCGCCTGGCCAGGGCACGCAGGATCTTGCGGTGCTCTTGCCAAGTCTCCATGGCCCGTTCCGGTCGGATGAACGGTAGCTTCTGGCTCTCCAGGAACACCTCGGCACTGGCACTCAGGATGCTCACCATCGCCTGGTTACCGCTGGCCAGCAGGATCCGCTGATGGAACTCGAAGTCCAGCCGGGCAGCGGCTTCGAAGTCGCCAGCCTTGAGCACTTTGCGCATGGCCTCGACATTGTCTTGCAGGCTGTCCAGTTCATCGAGAGTCAACGTCACTGCCGCCAACCCCGCGGCGAACCCTTCCAGGGCGTAGCGCAACTGGAAGATATCCAGGGGCGTGGCCTGGGCAGCGAAGGGCCAGGCGAACCCCGGCGCTTCTTGCACCTCTTGCACAAACACGCCTTTACCCGGCTGCACACTCACCACGCCCAATGCACTTAAAGACGACAACGCCTCGCGCAACGATGCCCGACTCACGCCCAACTGTACCGCCAGGTCGCGCTGGGACGGCAACGCGTCACCCGCTGCAAAGCCCTGTTCCTTGATCAGTTTGCGGATGGCCTGCAGGGCCGCTTCCGGTACGGCTTGGGCGATGGAATTCATAGAAAACTCAAGGTTGCAGTCAACGGAGCGGCTAGTTGTAAAGCTATTCGCAGCCGGCGGCAAGCCGCGCCCCAAAGGGGCTCGCGAGGTTTTATCGGCGCTCGAAAAAGGTGCGAAAAACTCGCTCACTGTTCAGACCAGTAAGACCACCAGAACTCAACAAATACCAGCGTTCCAGGCCATTGGCGCCGTGATGGCATGGGCCGTGCAATGGCTCGAAACAGAATATTCCCGCGCCCTTCCCCGGAGAGTTGCCATGACCAAGCGCTACAGCGCCCTGCTCACTGCCCTGTTTGCCAGCCTGATGCTGAGCCAGGCGCCCGCCCATGCCAACGGTCTGGACGATATCGTCGCCCGTGGCACCCTCAAGGTTGCCGTGCCCCAAGACTTCCCGCCGTTCGGCTCGGTTGGCCCGGACATGAAACCCCGTGGCCTGGACGTCGACACCGCCAAGCTGCTGGCCGACCAGCTCAAGGTCAAGCTGGAACTGACCCCGGTGAACAGCACCAACCGTATCCCGTTTCTCACTACCGGCAAGGTCGACCTGGTGATTTCCAGCCTGGGCAAGAACGCCGAGCGCGAAAAGGTCATCGACTTCTCCAAGGCCTACGCGCCGTTCTACCTGGCCGTGTTCGGGCCGCCTGATGCGGCCATCCACACCACCGATGACCTCAAGGGCAAGACCATCAGCGTGACGCGCGGCGCCATCGAAGACATCGAGCTGACCGCCGTCGCGCCCAAGGAAGCCACGATCAAGCGCTTCGAAGACAACAACTCAACCATCGCCGCCTACCTGGCCGGCCAGGTCGACCTGATCGCCAGCGGCAACGTGGTGATGGTGGCGATCAGCGAGCGCAGTAATAAACGCGGGCTGGAGCTGAAAGTGAAACTCAAGGATTCGCCGGTGTACGTGGGCGTTAACAAGAACGAGCCGGCGCTGCTGGAGAAGGTCAACCAGATCCTGGTCGCGGCCAAAGCCGATGGCAGCCTGGAAAAGAACGCGATGCAGTGGCTTAAAGAGCCACTGCCTGCCGATCTTTGATGCGGAGCTGATTCATGGCGTATCAATTTGACTTTGTGCCGGTGCTGGCCAATACCGACCTGCTGCTACGCGGCGCGCTGTTCACCCTTGAGCTGACGGCTATCGGCGCGATCCTCGGCGTGGCCCTGGGCACCGTCGGCGCTGTGGTGCGGGCATGGAAGATCCAGCCGTTTTCCTGGGTCTTCGGGGTGTATGTCGAGTTGATCCGCAACACGCCGTTTCTGGTGCAGTTGTTTTTCATCTTCTTCGGCCTGCCGTCCCTGGGGCTGAAGATCACCGAGTGGCAAGCCGCCGTACTGGCGATGGTGATCAACCTGGGGGCGTACTCCACCGAGATCATTCGCGCCGGCATCCAGGCGGTCCCAAGCGGGCAGCTGGAAGCCGCAGCGGCATTGGCGATGACGCGTTTCGAGGCGTTTCGCCATGTGGTGCTGTTGCCGGCACTGGGCAAGGTGTGGCCGGCCCTGAGCAGCCAGATCATCATTGTGATGCTCGGCTCGGCGGTGTGTTCGCAGATCGCCACCGAAGAGCTGAGCTTTGCCGCCAACTTTATCCAGTCACGCAACTTCCGCGCGTTTGAAACCTACGCACTGACCACCCTGGTGTACCTGTGCATGGCGCTGATGATACGCCAGTTGCTCAACTGGATCGGCCGTCGCTACGTGATGAGGAACAGCCGATGAGTGATTTCTCCTTCTGGGACATCGTGCGCAACCTCGCCACCGGCTTGCAATGGACCTTGCTGCTGTCGCTGGTGGCGTTTGTCGGTGGCGGCGTTATCGGTTTACTGGTGATGACGATGCGCATCAGCCGCAAAGCCTTCCCGCGCAATCTCGCGCGCACCTATATCGAACTGTTCCAGGGCACGCCGCTGTTGATGCAGCTGTTCCTGGTGTTTTTTGGCATCGCGCTGCTGGGTGTGGATATCTCGCCCTGGCTGGCGGCGGCGATTGCCTTGACCCTGTTTACCAGTGCTTACCTGGCCGAGATCTGGCGCGGCTGCGTCGAGTCGATTGCCCACGGGCAATGGGAAGCCTCGGCCAGCCTGGCGCTTAACCCGCTTGAACAACTGCGCTACGTGATCCTGCCGCAAGCCCTGCGCATTGCCGTGGCGCCCACCGTGGGCTTTTCGGTGCAGGTGGTCAAAGGCACCGCCGTGACCTCGATCATCGGTTTTACCGAACTGACCAAAACCGGCGGCATGCTCGCCAACGCTACCTTCGAGCCCTTTATGGTCTACGGCCTGGTGGCGCTCGGCTACTTCCTGCTCTGCTACCCCTTGTCCCTCAGTGCGCGCTACCTGGAAAGGAGACTGCATGCCTCTGCTTAGAATTTCCGCCCTGCATAAATATTACGGCGATCACCACGTACTCAAGGGCATCGACCTGACGGTTGAAGAAGGCCAGGTGGTGGCGATCATCGGCCGCAGTGGCTCGGGCAAGTCGACCTTGCTGCGTACCCTCAATGGCCTTGAATCGATCAACGACGGCGTAATTGAGGTCGACGGCGAATACCTCGACGCCGCCCGCGCCGACCTGCGCAGCCTGCGGCAGAAAGTCGGGATGGTGTTCCAGCAGTTCAACCTGTTCCCACACCTGACCGTGGGCGAGAACGTCATGCTCGCGCCACAAGTGGTGCAGAAAGTGCCCAAGGCCAAAGCCGCCCAGCTTGCCCGGCAGATGCTGGAGCGGGTGGGGCTGGGGGAAAAATTTGATGCCTTCCCTGATCGTCTGTCCGGCGGCCAGCAGCAACGGGTCGCCATAGCCCGTGCGCTGGCCATGTCGCCCAAGGTGCTGCTGTGCGATGAAATTACCTCGGCACTGGACCCGGAGCTGGTCAATGAAGTGCTCAGTGTGGTGCGCCAATTGGCCAAGGACGGCATGACCCTGATCATGGTGACCCACGAAATGCGCTTTGCCCGGGAAGTCGGGGACAAGCTGGTGTTCATGCACCAGGGCAAGGTGCATGAAGTGGGCGACCCCAAGACCTTGTTCGCCAACCCAAAGACGCCGGAGTTCGCCAATTTCATCGGCTCGGTGGAGCAGCCGGGCTGATCGATTAACCGCCGGGCAACCATTCAAAGTGCCCCTGACCTTCGAAGACGGTCTCGTGGCGCACTGAAAAGGCATCGGGCGGTAAATACGTGTCGATCTGCACTTGTGCTGAAAAACGTGTGCCGGTCAGCGGCAAACCACCGGCTTTGGCTATCAGCACGTGACCGGGCAGTAAGTGCCCGCTGGTAGCCGTTTCTGTGGGCTGTGACGTACTCAGTTCAACGGCGCGACCATCGACCTGGGCATGCTTGAGGGCCAGGGTGAAGCTGCCCTGTCGGCCGAATCGATAGCCTTGCGTCCCCGCCGGAACACCCGTAAAGCGCAAGGCGACAGCCCCTGGTTCGGCACATACGACACTCAGCTGCAGCGTTCGCCTGCCCAGGATGATGGGCTGGCTTGCGAGCGGCTCGCCCAACAACTCCGCGCGCCGGAGCACGCCGTGGTCGACCCTTGGCTGGCTGAGGGAAAGGCGGCAGTCATTCGCCGAAGCCTCCGGGGCCGCTATCGCGAGCATGAACAACAAGCTAACGCCCAGGCACAGTCGACGCAGGGTGTATTGCGCCGATTCATTGGGCACGACATATCGCCGAAGCCGTTTCATAGAGCTTGTCCTCTGGGGATTGCGACTCAAGGTTCAGATGCAGCAGGCACGCGCGGGCAGAGCCCGGCGGCGAAACGCTGAGGATTTGCCCGTCATCCATGTTGTTCAAAAAGATCAGGCCCTCACCCACCACATTGGTCAGGTAGGTGTTGTCCGGGCCAAACACGGCAGAGCCCTGGGGCAGAGGTGTACCTTGCTCATCGCGCACCTCAAGCAGTACCCGGCGAACATTCACCACTTGGAAATCCACGGTATTGAATGATCCGCGCCCGACGGCGAGGATTTTGGTGCCGTTCTTGAGATCGACCCGCTTGGGCAAGGACTGGGTCTGCACCTCCAGGTGGCTGGTGGTATAGGCCGGCAAGCCGGGAATCACCGCATGCCCACGGTAATCGGTCCACACCGGGCCTTGTGGGGTCGTAACCTTGGCCGCTGACACTTCCCCCACCGAAAGCACACCAAAGGTGTCCTGCACTGCGTAGGGGGAAAAGGTCAGGCCGCGCGCGTGAGCCACCACGGCACCCTGCAGTTGCCCGCTGTAGCTGGTGCTCGTGGGCGTGCGGTTCACGCCCAGGCCCACACGGGTGTAGCGCGGCATCACGTCAACATTCGCGCGAACCGCTTGCTGGCGCTCCTGCAGATCCCGCTCAACCCCCACTTCGTAGTTCACATACTCATTGACCCGCTCGGACAATGCCGTGCCCATATCGGCACGGCCATTGCGGCGACTGGCGTAGGACGTCAGGCGGCGATCTTCTCCAAAGGGCACCGTGACCTGCAGGCGCAAGGACAGCCCCTCTGGCGTGACCTCATCACGTGTTTCTCGCTCACGGCTTGCGGTCTTGCGCCGCCGCGAAGCGCCCACCTGCGAGTCGGCGATCAACGCTACATCCACCTGCCTGAACCCCTTGTTCCACGAGGCAAATACATGTTCGGCAAGCTGCCCATCAAACTGCGTACTGCGTGAGTAGCTGACTGAAAAAGCCCCCAAGGTCGGTTCTGCCCAGTTGAACCCTACCGTGTACTGATTCTGGAAACGGGTCTGCAGATCATTTTTTTTCAAACCCGGGCCTGCCTCGAGGACATCGCGATAACCTGGGCTTTGGGTCGTCGCACTCAGGCTCATCTCAACACCCGCCACCAACGGGCTGCCCAGGGATACGGCGCTGCGGCTGCCGTTCACACCCGCCTCACCATCGCGCGAGATGTTTTGCCGAGCACTGACGGTAACCCGCTGGAAAAACACACTGCTCATAGTGCCGCCGGCCGACTGGTACTCATCTGTACTCAATAAACCGAACCCCAGGGATGACTGCCGGCCAAGCCCCCAGGTGCCGCTGCCCATGACGACAGTCGGCGCCTCGCGGCCTTCGCTCAGCTGTTCACGTACCTTGCCAAGGGCGAAGTCAAAGCCTGGGGTTATGGCAATAGCCGCACCAAAGGAAGCCGCCGGCACCACGAAACTGCGGGTGCCGCCCCGCGTGCCGATAACGCTGACCTCCAGGTCACTGGTGCCATTGAGCAAAGGCAAGCCTGTCAGGCTGAACGGCCCCTCGGGCACTAACGTGGTATGGATCAGCGCACCGGACTGGCGCACCTCGACACGCGCCTGGCTGTGGGCCAAACCCTCCACCACCACACCATGATTGGCGCCGGCGCGGGAGACACCATCAGGAAACAGCTGTAACCCCGATAGCTGAATCCCACCGAACACCGGGCTTCGGGTAGAAATCTGGCCCACCTGGAAAGTTGACTGCAACGCCGCGATATCACGCTGGGCGTAGGCCTGCACATGCTCGCTGCTGCTTTTGCCGTTATCAGAAATATAGAACTGCCGGCTGCGGACCACCCAATTACCCAGGTTGAATCCCGCCTCGGTATAAGCCGAAACGAACCGGCTGGGGCCACTGCGCGACTGGGTCTGAAACCCGAGCACATCGTAGTTGAACAACGCCGCCGCACCGCCCTCGGAAAAACCTCCCACTTCCCATTCAGGCTCACGCAAGGACTGGGTAGGCACAACCAGCACCACTTCTTCGCTGCCCGGCTGCAACCTGACGATGGTCGCGGGGAACTCACCCACGAAATCGTGACAGGCCTGATCCGCCGAGATGCCCGATTGCACGATCGCCAAGGGCACTTTAAGGCCAGCTTTCTCCAGCAAACCCTGGGTAAAACACAGCTGCCCCTGATAATCGAAACGGGCCTCGACCAACCCCAGGGAATTCCCGTTGACCCGCAGCCCCACTATCTGCCTGCCCTCACGAAACCGCGCCGCACTGCGAAAGTAGTCGGAGACTTTCGGGTCGATGCCATAGCTGGCCAGGACAGCCAGGTCAAAGCCCTCTCCCAACTCGACTGCCAAAGCAAAACCGGGAGCACCCCACAAGGCTGCCAACCCCATGAAAAGCCCCGGGCGGCGAACCGTCAGTCCAGTCATCGAACGCTTAGCGCCCATGACCCAGAACATCTGCCTGGTAGTCATCGACAGCAAACCCGAAGGTCGTGGCCGGCTGCAGCACCACCGAGGACACCTCGGCCACAGGCCCTTGGGTATTGAGCGTCAACACCTCACCCGGCAGGATATAAGTGCGGGGCAGCAAGCCGGTTTGTTTCAGCGGATTAAGCTGCACTTCCAATCCCATGCGCACCACATAGGCACTGTCGTTATGCACGCTCAAGCGATCACCCTGGCGCTTCCACTTGAGCAGCTCCCAAGGTGCCTGGTGCCGGGGCAAACCTGCCGGGTGCAGGATCAGCGGCAAGTTTTGACGCAGGGTGATACCAATGGTCGCACCACCGGGCTCACGCGCCTGGGGAATCCCCTCGAAGGACACGCGCTTGAGGCGTTGAGTCTTGAGCGGCGACTTCAGGGTGCTGATAAAACGGACCAGTTGCGTTTCCCCTGGCTCCACGCGAGCAATGGGCGGGGTGACGATCAACAGGGTTTCAAGATCCTCGGGCACATTTTCTATGACGGAGTGCAGTAACGCAGGGGTTGGATCAGTGTTTTTTATATTGATCGTGGCTTCGCCATTCTCCTCATAAAGAATGACAACCGTTGTTTCAGGCAACATACCGTCGGCATGGGCTACGCCATACAGCAACAAAGCCATACAACACGATATGAAACCAATTATTCTTGAAAGACCGTTCACCGAGTTCTCCCTGGAACATTCACAAACAAATGAGTACGTGTAATTGCACAGCCACATGAATACAGCCGATAACTAATAAGAGTCCCCCTGACTGACTCTGCCTCGCTATCGACTGTTGCTCAAACGTTTAGATGTAATCCAGAACCAGCGTCGCGTGACCATCCAACGCAATATTGCCGGTAAGGTTCAGATCACTTGCGCGATTGATCACCGCTTTGACGGCAATAACACCGGTTAGCTGAGAGATCGAAGCTGGCGCATTGACAGCGCCGTTACGCCAGGAATGCTGGTTAGGTGTCTGGGAAACCTTACCGTCGCTGGCTTGCCAGGCTGCGTCCTTGCTCGACCGTACAATCGGGTTGAGCGCCACACCGTTGGACGTCAGGTTTCTGAGGGTGACCGAATAGCCGCCGGTACGCCTGCCACCATACGTACCGAGACCATAGTTTTGGGCTTCGGTGTAGCCAGCGCCCAATATGCCAGTAACTTTACTGGAGGCCCGCAAGTCAGTGACAGACAAGAAAAACCTGGCAGGTGTAGTACCGCAATTGACGACCAGCGAAGTGGAACGCTCGGCAAGTGGGTTGAAATTCGTCTGGGACAATTGATTGGCTCGAATCGTGCCATAGTCGATAACCCCGCCGGCGCTAACGCTCATACTGCAAGCCGCCGGAATAATGGTGCCCTTGACGATCAGGTTGCCGGTCGGGTTGGTAGTTGCATAGGCGCCTACACTGGCAAACAGGCACGCAATCCCCACGGCCAAACCAAATACTTTTTTCATCTTTTACCCGTCATTAGAAGTTAACAGACGTTACTTATTAAAGGCTGAAAAGCTCCGCTTCTAAAACACGACATTCCCTGACATAAAACGCCATAAACAAATAACACCACGGCATCATTGCCGACGGGCAGTCTCGCTTGTAAGTGACCTAAAAAAGAATAGGAGAGCACGTCAACTGCTGTCCGAATACAACAAAAATATGACCACCCTTTTCAACTGCATCAGTAGTCATAACTAAAAAACCGAGCAGAACAAATACAAAACCCTTGTAAGGAAAGTCCCGAGAGTTTTTATAGGCATAAATTTAATACCTCGTACCTAGCCTTAAGTTTATTCGCTAGAGCAAAGGAGAATCGCCCTACATCTCCAACAGGCATTGCCTCCCGCACCGACAGGAAGATTCCTGAAGCACAACGCGTTGGCGCCAGCGGTCGATCGTGGCACGATGGTCGGGTTATCGACCGAGACCCCCAAACCATGCCGCAATCCCAAGCCAAGAATTTGTCCCTGATCGCCGCCATCGACCTGGGCTCCAACAGCTTTCACATGGTCGTGGCCAAGGCCCAGAACGGCGAAATCCGCATCCTTGAGCGGCTCGGCGAGAAAGTTCAACTGGCTGCCGGCATCGACGACCAGCGCCAGCTCAATGAAGAATCCATGCAGCGCGGCCTCGACTGCCTCAAGCGTTTTGCCCAACTGATCAACGGCATGCCATTGGGCGCCGTGCGAATTGTCGGCACCAACGCCCTGCGTGAGGCGCGCAACCGTGTCGAATTCATCCGCCGCGCCGAAGAAATCCTCGGGCACCCGGTAGAAGTTATCTCCGGCCGGGAAGAGGCGCGCCTTATCTACCTGGGCGTGTCCCACACCCTGGCCGACACGCCCGGCAAGCGCCTGGTGGCGGATATCGGCGGCGGCAGTACCGAGTTCATCATCGGGCAAAGATTCGAGCCATTGCTGCGCGAGAGCCTGCAAATGGGCTGCGTGAGCTTTACCCAGCGCTATTTCAAGGACGGCAAGATCACCCCGGCCCGCTATGCCCAGGCCTACACGGCCGCGCGGCTGGAGATCATGAGCATCGAGCATGCGCTGCACCGCTTGACCTGGGATGAAGCCATCGGCTCGTCCGGCACCATCCGCGCCATCGGCCTGGCCCTCAAAGCCGGCGGCCATGGCACCGGTGAGGTCAACGCCGAAGGCCTGGCATGGCTCAAGCGCAAACTGTTCAAGCTGGGCGATGCCGAGAAAATCGACTTCGACGGCATCAAGCCCGACCGTCGTACCATCTTCCCGGCTGGCCTTGCGATTCTCGAAGCGATTTTCGACGCCCTCGAACTGCAACGTATGGACCACTGCGACGGCGCCCTGCGCGAAGGCGTGCTGTATGACCTGCTGGGCCGCCATCACCACGAAGACGTGCGTGAGCGCACCCTCACCTCGTTGATGGAGCGTTATCACGTCGACCTGGAACAAGCGGCCCGAGTGGAACGCAAAGCCCTGCACGCCTTTGACCAGGTAGCCGAGGACTGGGACCTGGAAGACGGCGTCTGGCGCGAACTGCTGGGCTGGGCCGCCAAGGTGCATGAAGTGGGCCTGGACATCGCCCACTACCATTACCACAAGCACGGCGCCTACCTGATCGAGCACTCGGACCTCGCCGGTTTCTCCCGCGAAGACCAACAGATGCTCGCCCTGCTGGTGCGTGGCCATCGCCGCAACATTCCCAAGGACAAATTTGCCGAGTTCGGCGACGAAGGCATCAAGCTGATCCGCCTGTGCGTGCTGCTGCGCTTTGCGATCCTGTTCCACCACATCCGTGGCACCCAGGAAATGCCCCAAGTCACCCTGCGCGCGCACGGTGACAGCCTCGACGTGGTGTTCCCCAAAGGCTGGCTGGATGAAAACCAGCTGACCCAGGCGGACTTTGCCCAGGAAGCGGAGTGGTTGACGCGGGTGGGGTTCAGCCTGAACTTGCGCTAAAGCGCGCTGCAAAACACAGGTGTGAGCGCGCTTGCTGTGGCGAGCAAGCTTGCTTGCGCTGGGGTGCGTAGCGCCCCCAAAAAGCCGGAGACTGCTGCGCAGTCAACGGGAGCAAGCTCCCTCGCCACAGCAAGCCCGCTCCCACATTAGGTCTGTGCAGGCTTTTAGTTCACCGCAAGAATCGGGCTACCCAGCTTCTCCAGCAACGTCGCCTGCGCACTGCGCGGGTTCTGGTTGCCGGTCGGGGTGTTGCGCACGTAGCGCCCGTCCGATTGCAGGCTCCAGCTGTGGGTGTTATCGGTGAGGTAGCTTTCCAGCTCTTTCTTGACCCGCATGATCAGCTTCTTGCCTTCGACCGGGAAGCAAGTCTCCACACGCTTGTCGAGGTTGCGCTCCATCCAGTCGGCACTGGAGAGGAACATCTGCTCCTCGCCGCCGTTGAGGAAGTAGAACACCCGTGTGTGCTCCAGGAAGCGGCCGATGATCGAGCGCACGTGGATGTTATGCGACACACCCACAATGCCAGGGCGCAGGCAGCACATGCCACGCACCACCAGGTCGATGCGCACCCCGGACTGGCTGGCCTTGTACAGCGCGCGGATGATCTTCGGATCGGTCAGCGAGTTGAACTTGGCGATGATGTGCGCCGGCTTGCCGTCGAGGGCGAACTGGGTTTCGCGGGCAATCATGTCGAGCATGCCCTTCTTGAGCGTAAACGGCGCGTGCAACAGCTTCTTCATGCGCAAGGTCTTGCCCATGCCGATCAACTGGCTGAACAACTTGCCGACGTCTTCACACAAGGCGTCGTCAGAAGTGAGCAAGCTGTAGTCGGTGTAGAGCTTGGCGTTGCCGGCGTGATAGTTACCGGTGCCCAAGTGGGCATAACGCACGATCTCACCAGCTTCGCGACGCAGGATAAGCATCATCTTGGCGTGGGTCTTGAAGCCGACCACGCCGTAGATCACCACCGCACCGGCCGCTTGCAGGCGGCTGGCCAGTTGCAGGTTGGACTCTTCGTCAAACCGCGCACGCAGCTCGATCACCGCCGTGACTTCCTTGCCGTTACGCGCAGCGTCTACCAGCGCATCGACGATTTCCGAGTTGGCGCCAGAGCGGTACAGGGTCTGGCGCACAGCCAACACATGCGGGTCCTTGGCGGCCTGGCGCAGCAGGTCGACCACTGGCGTGAACGACTCGAACGGGTGCAACAGCAGAATGTCCTGCTTGCTCACCACGCTGAAAATGTTCTCGCTGTTTTGCAGCAGTTTCGGGATCTGCGGCGTGAACGGCGTGTATTGCAGCTCCGGGTGGCTGTCCAGGCCGGTGATGCTGAACAGACGCGTCAGGTTCACCGGGCCATTGACCTGGTACAGCTCGGACTCGGCCAGGTTGAACTGCTTGAGCAGGTAGTCCGACAGGTGTTTGGGGCAGGTGTCAGCCACTTCCAGGCGCACCGCGTCGCCATAGCGCCGCGAGAACAGCTCGCCGCGCAGGGCGCGGGCCAAGTCTTCGACGTCTTCGGAGTCCAGCGCCAGGTCGGCGTTACGGGTCAGGCGGAACTGATAGCAGCCCTTGACCTTCATACCCTGGAACAGGTCATCGGCATGCGCGTGGATCATCGACGAGAGGAATACATAGTTATCGCCAGCGCCCCCTACTTCTTCCGGTACCTTGATGATCCGTGGCAACAGACGCGGCGCCGGGATGATCGCCAGGCCAGAATCGCGACCGAAGGCATCGATGCCTTCCAGCTCAACAATAAAGTTGAGGCTCTTGTTCACCAGCAACGGGAACGGGTGCGTCGGGTCGAGGCCGATCGGGGTGATGATCGGTGAAATCTCGTCACGGAAGTAGCGACGCACCCAGGTCTTGATCTTGGTGGTCCAGTGACGACGACGGATGAAGCGGACCTGATGTTTTTCCAGTTCCGGCAGCAGGATGTCGTTGAGGATCGCGTATTGGCGGTCCACATGGCCGTGCACCAGCTCGCTGATGCGCGCCAGGGCCTGATGCGGCTGCAGGCCGTCGGCACCGGCTTGTTCGCGGGCAAAGGTGATTTGCTTTTTGAGGCCGGCAACGCGGATCTCGAAGAACTCGTCCAGGTTGCTGGAGAAGATCAGCAGGAATTTAAGCCGCTCCAGCAGTGGGTAGGACTCATCCAGCGCCTGCTCCAGCACGCGGATGTTGAATTGCAGTTGTGACAGCTCACGATGGATGTACAGGCTGCTGTCATCCAGGTTGGTCACCGCTGCCACCGGGGCCGGCGCGGGCGCTTCAGCCACCACAGCAGGCGCAGCCGGCTCCAGCTCCGGTGGGGTTTCGGCGATTTGTTCAACCACCGGGTGAGCGTCTTTTACAGCAACTTCGGAGAGTCCTTCGGTATTCATCGAGTGTTCCTGTGAGGGCTATTGTTGCTCTCTAAGCAATTGGGCAGCGCGGGCGGCGAAGTAGGTCAGAATGCCATCAGCACCCGCACGTTTAAAGGCAGTCAGGGATTCGAGGATCACCCCTTCACTCAACCAACCATTCTGGATCGCGGCCATGTGCATGGCGTATTCACCGCTGACCTGATAGACAAAGGTCGGCACCTTGAATTCCTCTTTGACCCGATAAAGGATGTCCAGGTAAGGCATCCCGGGCTTGACCATCACCATGTCGGCGCCTTCGGCCAGGTCGGCCGCCACTTCGTGCAGCGCTTCATGGCTGTTGGCCGGGTCCATCTGGTACGAGGCCTTGTTGGCCTTGCCCAGGTTCAACGCCGAACCCACCGCATCGCGGAACGGGCCGTAATAGGCGCTGGCGTACTTGGCCGAGTAGGCCATGATGCGCACATTGACGTGGCCGGCCAGTTCCAGGGCTTCGCGGATCGCCTGGATGCGGCCGTCCATCATGTCCGACGGTGCCACCACCTGGGCGCCTGCTGCGGCATGGGACAAGGCCTGCTTGACCAGCGCATCGACGGTGATGTCGTTCTGAACATAGCCGTCTTCGTCGAGAATGCCATCCTGGCCGTGGGTGGTGAACGGGTCCAGCGCCACGTCGGTGATCACCCCCAGTTCCGGGAACCGCTCACGCAAAGCCCGGGTGGCGCGCTGGGCGATGCCATCCGGGTTCCAGGCTTCGGCGGCGTCGAGGGACTTGAGCTCGGCCGGTGTCACCGGGAACAGCGCCAATGCCGGAATCCCCAGTTCAACCCAACCGGCTGCCTCTTCAAGCAGCAAATCAATGGTCAAGCGCTCCACGCCCGGCATCGACGCCACAGCCTCCCGACGATTTTCACCGTCCAGCACAAACACCGGCAGGATCAGATCATTCGGCGTCAGTACATTTTCACGTACAAGGCGGCGAGAAAAATCATCACGGCGATTGCGTCGCAGACGGGTGGCGGGGAACAGGCGATTGGCAGGGGTAAAGCTCACGACAGACTCCTGAGCCCGCGTTTACGGGCGAGCGTTGCAGTTATAAGCGGCCATTATGACGAAGGAATGACAGTTGTGCTTATCGATGCGACCTGTAGTCGCATTCGTCGTTTATGTAGGAATTGTTCACTTCGTGACACATCTCGATACTTTCATGAATGTTCACGAAGGCGTAGGCTGCGCGTTCATTTCGCCAGCACCCCAGACCATGCTTCAACAATTTCTGCATGACTTCGGCTACTTTGCGCTCTTCCTGGGCACCTTCTTTGAAGGCGAAACCATTTTGGTTCTCGCAGGCTTCCTGGCGTTCCGTGGCTACATGGATATCAACCTGGTGGTGGT
>NZ_VBVZ01000669.1 GCF_005863185.1 Pseudomonas edaphica | reverse complement strand
CGGCCAGCGTGAGTTACTTCCGCTCGCTGCCGGTTGCCTACCGCCCGTTGGTGCTCGACCAACTGCGCAGCATGGGTGGCACGCGGTTTGTGGTGACCCTCAACGACCGCCCATTGGACATGCAGATTCTGCCGCAGACCCCGCGCAAGCAGGCGGTGCTGCAAGCCGTGGACGAGGTGCTGCGCCAGACCCTGGGCAGCGACGTGCATATTTCGGTGGAGTTCGTCAGCGCCGAGGACCTGCGTATTTTCAACGCGGGCCTCAAACTCGATGAACTGCCGCGTTCCTGGGCGCATTACGCGCTGACCCTGGAGCCGGTGAACCCGCCGGTGCTGGTCACGCAAATCCAGCTGGCACCGGGCGAATGGCTGTACATCGCCTCGCTGCTGCCCGAGCCCTACACCAGTTTGGAAGAACAAGGCCTGCCGTCGCAGCAAGTGTGGTTTATCGTGCTGACCAGCGGTTTCCTGTTGCTGTTTATCGGCCTGCTGGTGCACTGGCAAAGCCGGCCGCTCAAGCGCCTGGCCCGTGCAGCGCGGGACATGTCCCTGGGCGCCGATGTGGAACCGGTGGCCGAAGGCGGTGGCAGCGAAGTGGTGGAAGTGGGCCGTGCGTTTAACGCCATGCGCGAGCGCATCAGCCGTTACCTCACCGAGCGCAGCCAACTGTTCAGCGCGATTTCCCACGATTTGCGCACGCCGATCACGCGTCTGCGCTTGCGCGTGGAGTTGCTGGAAGACGAAAACCTGCAAGCCAAATTCGGTCGCGACCTGGATGAGTTGGAGTTGCTGGTCAAGGGGGCACTGCAATGCGTCAAAGACACCGACATCCACGAGAACATCGAGCCGGTCGACCTTAACCACGTGCTTGATTGCCTGGTGGAACCGTACCTGGCGCCGAACGGTAACGGCCGTATCACCCAGCACGGACGGGCGCTGACCCCTTATCCGGGCAAACCGCTGGCGCTCAAGCGCTGCATCGGCAACCTGATCGACAATGCCTTGAAGTACGGGCAGAACGCGCATTTGCATATCGAGGACGATGGCGTGGAGTTCATCCTGCATGTGGATGACGAAGGCCCGGGCGTGCCGGAGCAGCGTTTGGAACAGGTCTTCGAACCGCACTTTCGCCTGGCTGGCCAGCAGCAAGGTTATGGCTTGGGTCTGGGCATCGCGCGCAACATTGCCCACAGCCATGGCGGTGAAGTGAGCTTGCAGAATTTGCGCGAAGGCGGGTTGCGGGTGACCTTACAGTTGCCCCGAACCCTGGACTAATGTGGGAGCTGGCTCCCACATTTTGATCCCGGTTGAGTCAGATACTTTGGCGCAGCCGGGCCAAATCCCGCAGCGGCGGTGCCCCGAACAACCGGCTGTATTCCCGGCTGAACTGCGACGGGCTCTCATACCCTACCCGATACCCCGCTGCCGACGCCTCCAGCCCTTCGGCAATCATCAATCGCCGCGCTTCCTGCAACCGTAACTGCTTCTGGTATTGCAGCGGACTCATCGCCGTAATCGCCTTGAAGCGATGGTGCAAGGTCGAAACACTGAGGTTCACTTCCCTGGCCAGGTCATCAATGCGCAGCGGTTGTTCGAAGTTACCGTTCAACCATTTGATGGCCTGACTCACGCGATGGCTCTGACTGTTGGCCACGGCGATTTCATACAGTCGATAACCCTGCGGGCCACGTAACAACCGATAGAGAATCTCGCGGTTGATGAGTGGCGCGAGCATGGCGATGTCTTTCGGTGTGTCCAGCAGGCGCGCCAGGCGCAACACGGCGTCGAGCAGTTGGTTGTCGATGCGGTCAACGTACATGCCACGCGATGTCGGCCTGGAGGGCACGCCCATTGGTCCCGCCTCGGCGATCAATGCGGTGAGCTGGGCCGGGTCGATATTGATGCGCACCGACAGGTTGGGGTCTTGCGGTGTGGCGTCGATGATCCGCCCGGCGACGGGCATCGCCACCGAAAACACCAGATAATTGAGCGGGTCGTAGGCAAAGATCTCGTCGGCCAGGCGCACTTCCTTGCTGCCGCTGGCCAGAATGCACAGGGCGGGTTCGACCAGCACCGGCATGAAATCGCGCGGGGTGTTGTGGCGGTTCAGATACAGCGAGGTAATTGCCGTGCCGTAGGAGCCATCTTCCCAGGTATGACGGTGAACAATGCTGGCCAGCTCGGCGCGTTGTTTTTCCATCTCGGCATCGAGGGGCATTGGCTTGGTTTCGGGCGACGACATGGAGCGTCCTCTACTGACTGCTTTGATGGGCCCAGCTTAGCGGCGGCTTTTCAAAAGGTGTTACTTCGATTCTGCACAATCCTTGCCTGATCCTGCGATAAGGCGTGAATCAGGCAAGTGCAGGGCCTGTCATGTGCCTGAAACACTGAGTGTGCGGTTGGAATAAATCCCTGGGGCCAGACGTCTTATCTACGCTTCTCGCAGGATTGTGCAATAAGCCTGCAGGAATCGACTAACTGCGCCCATCTTCGCGCCGCTATCTTTGATCCTGTGGCAACACGCCCTCACAGTGCTTGCCGAGCATCACTTCTCAACGGGAGAGTCGAACATGTCCACCCCCATTCCCGCGAGCCATATGGCCTTTATCCGTGCCCGTACCGGGTGCAGCACCGAACTCGGTGCACGCTTGAGCAGTTTGATCGAACCGGGCCGTCAGGCTCAGGGTTGCCTGCAATTCTCGTTGCAGCATTCCCAGGTCGATCCCGATGTATGGCTGGTCTCGGGCTTCTGGAGCAGCGAGCAGGCGATGAGTGCCTACTTCAGTTCCCCTGCCTTGATGCTCTTTACTGAGCTGTTGAACGACATGGTAGTGCGCAGCATGGACTTCCAGACCTTCACCGACGCATCCGCCGCCCATGCTTACGGTGAGTACCTGCAATTGGCCGGTTAGCGGTTAGAATGGCCGACTTTTCATTGGCCAGGACCTGCAACATGGCACGTAAACAATTTGCCCATCACGAAGCCGTTTCTGCATTAGTGCGTGAAGAAGAGGGTGGCTACAGCGCCGCCGTCGCCGTCAAGGCACTCGATGGCATGGGCGCCCCGCAGTTTCACAAGATCCTGGCTGGCCAGACCTTCAAGACCGCCTCCGACGCCGACGATGCAGCGACGCTGCAACTTGAATGTCTGGTTGATGTGGACGAAGACGGTCAACTGACTTGGGCAACGGCCGCAAGCTGAAGCCGAACGCTTTATAT
>NZ_VBVZ01000668.1 GCF_005863185.1 Pseudomonas edaphica | reverse complement strand
CGGGTTAAGCGTCTGGTTATGAATGTTGCCTTGATGCCGGTTGGCGGTGTACCAGGCGTCGACGCTGCACTCGCCCGGATCGTTCATCCCGCCGTCGTCGACCACGTAGGAGCCGCCGGCCGCCTGAGCTTTTGAAAACAGCGCGATCAGTAAAATAAGGCCCAGTGTGGTGCCGATAAAGATCAGGTTACGTTGCAGCGCGCGGCGCTTGGCCGGTGGCAGCAACAGCAGGGTGTGGCGAGCGCCGCGATAATGGCGCGCGCGATATTTGGCAAACCCGTCGTGACGGTCAGGGCTGTGTTTTTTGTGCATGATGCACCTCGCTTGAATTCAGCTTTCTACGGTCAGCACCGAAATGCCGCTGGCTTTGGCCTGGCAGACCAGCTCCGAGGTGTCGTCACCACCCGGCAGGGCGATGATCACGTCGGGGCGGCTGTCGGCGAGCATGAAATGGTTGCGCTGGCGTTCCGCCTGCTTGCCGTGGCGTTGCCAATTGGGCGGGTAGCGCACCACGTCGATGCTCATTTCCCGCGCCCATTCCTCGATGTCGCTGCCCAGGAACTGGTTGCCGCCGTGTATCAATACCTGCACCGGGCGCAAGCGGTGGTAGGCGTCCAGCACTTGGCGGGTCTTTTTGGTGTCGGCGTAATGACGACCTGCACAGATCAGGATGCGCATAGTCAGGGTCCTTGTGATGCACGGTGGCGATCGGGCGACCGCCACCGTTTAAACGGCGGGGGTGATCAGTACCACTGCTTGAAGCGGCGGATGTAGATCGTTTTCATCAGTTGGGCCACGCAGCAGTAGGCGAGCAGGGTACCGACCAGCCATGGGAAGTACGCCAGCGGCAGCGGCTCCAGGCCCACCAGGGTGCCCAGCGGCGAGAACGGCACGTAGATCCCCAGGCAGATGACGATGGTGGTCATCATCAACACCGGCCAGGCAGCCGTGCTCTGGAAGAACGGGATCTTGCGGGTGCGCAACATATGCACCACCAGGGTTTGCGAGAGCAGGCCCTCGATAAACCAGCCGGACTGGAACAGGGTTTGCATTTCCACGCTGTTGGCGCTGAACACGTACCACATCAGCGCAAAGGTGGTGATGTCGAAGATCGACGAGGTCGGCCCGATCCAGATCATGAAGCGGCCGATGTTTTTCGCATCCCACTTGCGCGGTTTGGCCAGGTATTCCTTGTCCATCTTGTCCCACGGCAAGGCCAGCTGGGAGATGTCGTACATCAGGTTTTGCAGCAGCAGGTGAATCGCCAGCATCGGCATGAACGGGATGAACGCACTGGCCACCAGCACCGAGAACACGTTGCCGAAGTTGGAGCTGGCGGTCATGTTCAGGTACTTCATGATGTTGCCGAAGGTTTCGCGGCCCTTGAGCACGCCTTCTTCGAGCACCATCAGGCTCTTTTCCAGCAGGATGATATCGGCCGATTCCTTGGCGATATCGGTGCCGCTGTCCACCGAGATACCCACGTCGGCATCACGCAGCGCCGGGGCATCGTTGATGCCGTCGCCGAGGAAGCCCACTGTGTGGCCGTTGGCCTGCAAGGCTTTGAGCACGCGGGACTTCTGCAGTGGCGTGAGCTTGGCAAACACTGTGCGTTCTTCGACGCGACGCAGCAGCGTGGCGTCGTCCATCGCTTCGATTTCCACACCCAGCAGCGGCTGGCCGGGCTCCAGGCCGACCTGGCGGCAGATCTTGCTGGTGACCACGGCGTTGTCGCCGGTCAGTACCTTTACGGCTACGCCGATCTGTTGCAGCGCGGCAATCGCCGGGCCTGCGGTTTCCTTGGGTGGATCAAGGAAGGTCAGGAAACCCTGGATCACCAGGTTGCGTTCATCGGCGGTGGTGTATTGCTGGCGCGCCATGGATTTAGGGATATTGCGGGTCGCGACCACCAAGACGCGGAAGCCGTCTTCGTTGTAGTCGTTGGCCAATGCCAACAGTTCTTCACGACGTTGATCATCCAGCGGCACGGCGGTGCCACCTTCGAGCGTGTGTGTGGAGATGCTCAACATCTCTTCCACGGCGCCCTTGCACACCAGCAACTGGTCGCCGGCCGTGTCGCGTACCACAATCGACAAGCGACGGCGTACGAAGTCGAACGGCAGTTCATCGACCTTGCTGTAGGCCAGTGGCAACTGGAACTTGGGGTTCTGCTCCGAGAACTGCACCACGGCCTGGTCCATCAGGTTCTTCATGCCGCTCTGGTGGAAGCTGTTGAGCCAGGCCAGGGACAGCACTGCGTCATCACGCTGGCCAAAGGCGTTGACGTGATGCTCAAGGATGATCTTGTCCTGGGTCAGCGTGCCGGTCTTGTCGGTGCACAACACGTCCATCGAACCGAAGTTCTGGATCGCATTGAGGCGCTTGACCACCACTTTGCGCTTGGCCATGGCGGTAGCGCCTTTGGCCAGGTTGGCGCTGACGATCATCGGCAGCATTTCCGGGGTCAGGCCCACGGCCACCGCCAGGGCAAACAGGAACGCATCGCCCCAGTCACCTTTGGAGAAGCCATTGAGGAAGAACACGATCGGCACCATCACCAGCATGAAGCGGATCAACAGCCAGCTGACGCTGTTCACCCCACGGTCGAAGGCGGTTTGCACGCGGGAGCCGACAATTGCCTTGGCCAGGGAGCCGAAGTAAGTGCGCGGCCCGGTAGCGACCACCACGGCCTTGGCGCGACCGCTGACCACGTTGGTGCCCATGAAGCAGATGTTCGGCAGGTCCAGCAGGTTGCCTTGGTCGGCCGCCAGTGTAGAGGCGGATTTTTGCGTGACGTCGCCCAGGGTGTCGTACTTCTCTACCGGCAAGGCTTCGCCGGTCAGCACGGCCTGGCTGATAAACAGGTCGCGGGATTCGATCAGGCGGATATCGGCCGGAATCATGTCGCCAGCAGACAGCTGCACGATGTCACCGGCGACCAGGTCGCGCATCGGTACTTCGCGCAGGATCGGCTGGCTGCCGACTTGCTCGCGGCGCAATACGGTGGCGGTGGTGCGCACCATGGCTTTGAGGGCTTCGGCGGATTTGGCCGAGCGGTGCTCCTGCCAGAAACGCAGCAGGCTGCTGAGCAGCACCATGGTCATGATGATGATGACCTTGGTCAAATCCACTTCTTCACCGGCCTGCAATGGTAACCAGTAGTCAGTGACAAAGCTGATCCCGGCGAGCGTCAGCAGTACATAGATGAACGGGTTGTTCAG
>NZ_VBVZ01000667.1 GCF_005863185.1 Pseudomonas edaphica | reverse complement strand
CCCCCGAAGGCCTCAAGGGCAAGTTGATCGGCGTGCAGATCTCCACGGTCAGCGCCAACTACCTGAAGAAGTACTACGAGAACATTGCTGACCTCAAGTACTACGACACCCAGGAATCGGCGAATGCCGACCTGATCGCCGGGCGTATCGACTACATGATGGCCGACGACACCGCCATCGCCATGATGGTCAAGACCCCGGAGGCCAGCGGCCTGGCGCATATCGCCAGCGTGCCCTACGACCCGATCATCGGGCGTGGCGTCGGCGCTGGTTTGCGCAAGGAAGACACAGCGCTCAAGGCACGCCTGGACAAAGCCATCGGCGAACTGCTGGTGAGCAAGGACTATGACGACTTGTCCCAGCACTATTTCGGCCTGTCGGTCAGCCCGTGCAAGCGCGGTGACACGCCGGCCTTTGTGAGCAAGACCTGTGACAGCCCCTATCAGCAAATCGCCCAGAAGACCGAATAATGCTCGATCTCCTCAGCTTTGGTGACCAAGGATGGGGCAACGCACTGCTCAAAGGGTTATGGATGACCCTGCAAATCTCCGTTGGCGCGTTTGCCGTGGGCTTGCTGATCGGCCTGGTGGTGGCCTGCGCCAAGCTCAGTGCGCCGCGCCCGATTGCGCTGTTGATGCGCGGGTACACCACGGTGTTTCGCGCGGTGCCGGAACTGCTGCTGATCCTGCTGCTGTATTACGCAGGCTCCATGGGCCTCAACGCGTTGATGCTGTGGCTGGGTTTTGCCCAGGTCAACATCAGCGGGCCGTTGGTGGCGATCCTGGTATTGGGGCTGGTACAGGGCGCCTATGCGTCAGAGATTTTCCGCGCGGCAATCCTGGCGATTCCCCACGGCCAGATCGAAGCGGCGCGGGCCTTCGGCTTGAGCGGCTTTGGCCTGTTTCGCCGGGTGACCTTGCCGATCATGGCGCCGTATGCGCTGGCGGGGATGTCCAACCTGTGGATCAACTTGATCAAGGACAGTGCCTTGATCAGCGTGGTCGGTACCAATGAGCTGCTGTACACCGCCAAGCAGGCGGCGGGTTCCACCCGTCATTACTTGCTGTTCTACCTCACGGCCGCCGCCTTGTATTACCTGGTGACGCTGGCTTCCAACTACCTGTCCGGACGCCTGGAACGACGTATTCGTCGCTGGATGCCGGTTGTCGAGTGAGGCGCGCATGCCTGAGTGGATAAGTTACTACGCCGGGCTGACCGCCAAGGGCTTGCAGACCACCTTGTCATTGCTGTTGATCAGCGCCGTGCTCGGTTTTGCCCTCGCGGTGCTGGTGGCTCTGGCGCGGTTATCACGGCGCAAATGGCTGGCGCGCGGTGCGCTGGCCTACACCAGTGTGCTGCGCGGTACGCCGCTGCTGATCCAGATCTACATTTTCTACTACGGCCTGGGCAGCCTGTTTGCCCAGTTCCCGATGATCCGCGGCAGTTTTTTGTGGCCGTTCCTGCGTGACGGCTACTGGTACATCGTGTTTGCCCTGGTGCTGTCAGTGGGCGCCTATGTCGGTGAAGTGATTCGCGGTGGCCTGCTGGCGGTGCCCAAGGGCGAGATGGAAGCCGCTTCGGCATTTGGCATGACCCCGCGCCAGGCCCTGCTGCGGGTGCGCTTGCCACGGGCGATGCGTCTGCTGTTGCCGACCTTGGCCGGTGAGACGGTGATGCTGCTCAAATCCACCGCGCTGGCATCGACCATTGCCGTGGTCGACCTGCTGGGCGCGGCTAACGTCGTACGTGCGCAGACCTTGCAGATCTATCAACCCTTATTGTTGGTGGCCGGTGTTTACCTGTGCCTGACCTTCCTCATCGAGGGCGTCTACGCCATCGCCGAACGGCGCGGCACGCCGCTGCGCAGGTCGGCGGGATGAAACAGGACCGCGCGCTGCAAGGGATTGCCCTGTGCTCATTGGCCTACGCGTTTCTGGCGTTGCAGGACGCGGTGATCAAATGGCTGGTGGCCGATTATTCGGTGTTCAGCATTCTGTTCTGGCGCAGCCTGGTGGTGGTCGGTGCGTGCGTGATCGCCGGGCGCATGGGCTTGTTGCGTCGGGCGTGGAGCTCGGTGAGCCGCAAGCTGCTGATCATTCGTGGGCTGCTCTCGCTGCTGGCGTGGTTGTTGTATTACACCGCCGCCAAGGACCTGACCCTGGCGGAAATGACCACCTTGTATTTCTCCGCGCCGGTCATGGTCACGCTGCTGGCTGCGCTGATCCTCAAGGAACGTGCGAGCCGTGGGCAATGGGTGGCGCTGATCATCGGGTTTGTGGGTGTGGTGATCGCTTGTCGCCCCAGCAACATGCTCGATCCAGTGCCTATCGCGCTGACCCTGGCGGCCGCGTTGTGCTGGGCGTTCACCTATATCCAGCTGCGCCAGGTCGACCCGGCAACCTCGGTGCTGGAGCAGATGCTGATCACCAATGTGGTGTTCGTGGGTTGTATGGCGCTGACCTTGCCCTGGACCCACACGCCAGCGCCGACCCCCGCCTGGTTGGGGATGCTGGCCGCAGGTCTGGTCGGCGGCATAGGTCAGTTCCTGTTGTTTGCGAGTTTCCGCCGGGCCACGGCGACCTTGCTGGCACCGTTCGAATACACCGGGTTGATCTGGGCGTTTTTGCTTTCGAGCCTGATCTGGGGCACGTCAATGGATGTGTCGCTGATCATCGGCGCCGTGTTGATCGCGGTCAGCGGCACCCTGGCCATGCTCAGCGCCCGCCACTCGGAATCACAAGATGTGGTCGGCGCCGAATGCTCCGTAACGCAACCCCTGTACCCAGCAACGACAGATGTGCAGCCCGTTGGCGGGGCTGAAAGTACCGGGGTTCAGACACCCCTCGAGCCAGAGCCCGTCGAGCATCGCCGATAGGCCAATGGCGGCCAGGTGGCTGTCGTGGATCAGCAGGTTTTCGCTGCGGGCCAGGTCGTCCAGGAGCTGTTGGATCAGCGCCAGGTAGGCGCGGTAGCTGTTTTCGTGGGACTGGTTTACGTGGGGCGAGTGGCGGATCAGGCTCCAGAACACCACCCACACGCCGAGCAGGTCGGGGTCCATCACCCGTGGCGAAAACGACGCGCTAAGAAACGCGTCCAGGCGCGCAGCGGCGCCTTCGGCCAGCTCGACTTGCGCCCATAACGCGCTGGTCAGCTCATTGGCGAGCTTGTGGTAAGTCTCGGCGATCAACGCGTCGATGCTGCCGAAATTGTGGGTTAGCAAACGCACCG
>NZ_VBVZ01000666.1 GCF_005863185.1 Pseudomonas edaphica | reverse complement strand
TTGAGAAATTCGAATTTTCGGCGAATGTTGTCTTCACAGTATAACCAGATTGCTTGGGGTTATATGGTCAAGTGAAGAAGCGCATACGGTGGATGCCTTGGCAGTCAGAGGCGATGAAAGACGTGGTAGCCTGCGAAAAGCTTCGGGGAGTCGGCAAACAGACTTTGATCCGGAGATGTCTGAATGGGGGAACCCAGCCATCATAAGATGGTTATCTTACGCTGAATACATAGGCGTAAGAGGCGAACCAGGGGAACTGAAACATCTAAGTACCCTGAGGAAAAGAAATCAACCGAGATTCCCTTAGTAGTGGCGAGCGAACGGGGACTAGCCCTTAAGTGGCTTTGAGATTAGCGGAACGCTCTGGAAAGTGCGGCCATAGTGGGTGATAGCCCTGTACGCGAAAATCTCTTAGTCATGAAATCGAGTAGGACGGAGCACGAGAAACTTTGTCTGAATATGGGGGGACCATCCTCCAAGGCTAAATACTACTGACTGACCGATAGTGAACTAGTACCGTGAGGGAAAGGCGAAAAGAACCCCGGAGAGGGGAGTGAAATAGATCCTGAAACCGTATGCGTACAAGCAGTGGGAGCCCACTTTGTTGGGTGACTGCGTACCTTTTGTATAATGGGTCAGCGACTTATTTTCAGTGGCGAGCTTAACCGAATAGGGGAGGCGTAGCGAAAGCGAGTCTTAATAGGGCGTCTAGTCGCTGGGAATAGACCCGAAACCGGGCGATCTATCCATGGGCAGGTTGAAGGTTGGGTAACACTAACTGGAGGACCGAACCGACTACCGTTGAAAAGTTAGCGGATGACCTGTGGATCGGAGTGAAAGGCTAATCAAGCTCGGAGATAGCTGGTTCTCCTCGAAAGCTATTTAGGTAGCGCCTCATGTATCACTGTAGGGGGTAGAGCACTGTTTCGGCTAGGGGGTCATCCCGACTTACCAAACCGATGCAAACTCCGAATACCTACAAGTGCCGAGCATGGGAGACACACGGCGGGTGCTAACGTCCGTCGTGAAAAGGGAAACAACCCAGACCGTCAGCTAAGGTCCCAAAGTTATGGTTAAGTGGGAAACGATGTGGGAAGGCTTAGACAGCTAGGAGGTTGGCTTAGAAGCAGCCACCCTTTAAAGAAAGCGTAATAGCTCACTAGTCGAGTCGGCCTGCGCGGAAGATGTAACGGGGCTCAAACCATACACCGAAGCTACGGGTATCACGTAAGTGATGCGGTAGAGGAGCGTTCTGTAAGCCTGTGAAGGTGAGTTGAGAAGCTTGCTGGAGGTATCAGAAGTGCGAATGCTGACATGAGTAACGACAATGGGTGTGAAAAACACCCACGCCGAAAGACCAAGGTTTCCTGCGCAACGTTAATCGACGCAGGGTTAGTCGGTCCCTAAGGCGAGGCTGAAAAGCGTAGTCGATGGAAAACAGGTTAATATTCCTGTACTTCTGGTTATTGCGATGGAGGGACGGAGAAGGCTAGGCCAGCTTGGCGTTGGTTGTCCAAGTTTAAGGTGGTAGGCTGAGATCTTAGGTAAATCCGGGATCTTAAGGCCGAGAGCTGATGACGAGTTAACTTTTAGTTAACGAAGTGGTTGATGCCATGCTTCCAAGAAAAGCTTCTAAGCTTCAGGTAACCAGGAACCGTACCCCAAACCGACACAGGTGGTTGGGTAGAGAATACCAAGGCGCTTGAGAGAACTCGGGTGAAGGAACTAGGCAAAATGGCACCGTAACTTCGGGAGAAGGTGCGCCGGTGAGGGTGAAGGACTTGCTCCGTAAGCTCATGCCGGTCGAAGATACCAGGCCGCTGCGACTGTTTATTAAAAACACAGCACTCTGCAAACACGAAAGTGGACGTATAGGGTGTGACGCCTGCCCGGTGCCGGAAGGTTAATTGATGGGGTTAGCTAACGCGAAGCTCTTGATCGAAGCCCCGGTAAACGGCGGCCGTAACTATAACGGTCCTAAGGTAGCGAAATTCCTTGTCGGGTAAGTTCCGACCTGCACGAATGGCGTAACGATGGCGGCGCTGTCTCCACCCGAGACTCAGTGAAATTGAAATCGCTGTGAAGATGCAGTGTATCCGCGGCTAGACGGAAAGACCCCGTGAACCTTTACTATAGCTTTGCACTGGACTTTGAATTTGCTTGTGTAGGATAGGTGGGAGGCTTTGAAGCGTGGACGCCAGTCTGCGTGGAGCCAACCTTGAAATACCACCCTGGCAACTTTGAGGTTCTAACTCAGGTCCGTTATCCGGATCGAGGACAGTGTATGGTGGGTAGTTTGACTGGGGCGGTCTCCTCCTAAAGAGTAACGGAGGAGTACGAAGGTGCGCTCAGACCGGTCGGAAATCGGTCGTAGAGTATAAAGGCAAAAGCGCGCTTGACTGCGAGACAGACACGTCGAGCAGGTACGAAAGTAGGTCTTAGTGATCCGGTGGTTCTGTATGGAAGGGCCATCGCTCAACGGATAAAAGGTACTCCGGGGATAACAGGCTGATACCGCCCAAGAGTTCATATCGACGGCGGTGTTTGGCACCTCGATGTCGGCTCATCACATCCTGGGGCTGAAGCCGGTCCCAAGGGTATGGCTGTTCGCCATTTAAAGTGGTACGCGAGCTGGGTTTAGAACGTCGTGAGACAGTTCGGTCCCTATCTGCCGTGGACGTTTGAGATTTGAGAGGGGCTGCTCCTAGTACGAGAGGACCGGAGTGGACGAACCTCTGGTGTTCCGGTTGTCACGCCAGTGGCATTGCCGGGTAGCTATGTTCGGAATAGATAACCGCTGAAAGCATCTAAGCGGGAAACTAGCCTCAAGATGAGATCTCACTGGAACCTTGAGTTCCCTGAAGGGCCGTCGAAGACTACGACGTTGATAGGTTGGGTGTGTAAGCGCTGTGAGGCGTTGAGCTAACCAATACTAATTGCCCGTGAGGCTTGACCATATAACACCCAAGCAATTTGACTACTCGAAAGAGCATCAGATTGCGGTGTGTGAAGACGAGATGAACCGAAAGTTCGACGCTCACAAAACACCGAAAGCTGTCACATACCCAATTTGCTGAAGCGAAGCCAACTGGCTACGACTCAGTACCCGAATTTCTTGACGACCATAGAGCATTGGAACCACCTGATCCCATCCCGAACTCAGTAGTGAAACGATGCATCGCCGATGGTAGTGTGGGGTTTCCCCATGTGAGAGTAGGTCATCGTCAAGATTAAATTCCGAAACCCC
>NZ_VBVZ01000665.1 GCF_005863185.1 Pseudomonas edaphica | reverse complement strand
GAACCACCGCTATCGCAGGCAAGCCAGCTCCCACACTGAACGAGTTTCTTCAGTCACTACACATTGAGGCACCTATGACCTGGCAACCCCACATCACCGTCGCCACCCTCGTCGAAGACAACGGCCGCTTCCTGATGGTCGAGGAACTCAAGGGCGGCCGCGCCGTGCTCAACCAGCCGGCCGGCCATCTGGACCCGCATGAAACCCTCATCGAAGCTGCCGTGCGTGAAACCCTCGAAGAAACCGGCTGGGACGTCGAGGCCACCGGCATTGTCGGCATCTACCTGTACACCGCTCCCAGCAATGGCGTGACTTATCAGCGCGTGTGTTTTACCGCCAAGGCCTTGAAACATCACCCCGACTACCAGCTCGATGAAGGCATCGTCCGCGCCCGCTGGCTGACCCGTGAGGAGCTGATGGCCCTGCGCGACGACTGGCGCAGTGAGCTGATCATCCGCTGTATCGATGATTATCTGGCCGGCCAGCGCCATAGCCTCGAATTGATCCGCCCTTCTCTTTAGCCTTGCGGGCGTGAGCCTGTTAGAATCGCGTCCTTTTTCAAGACACCCGTTGAAACCCTATGCGTGATCCAGCCCCTTCTGACACACAAAAGAAGCGCGTCATCGTCGGCATGTCCGGCGGCGTGGATTCTTCCGTTTCCGCCGTTCTGCTCATGGAGCAGGGTTATGAGGTGGAAGGCCTGTTCATGAAGAACTGGGAAGAAGACGATGGAACGGAATATTGCACCGCCATGGACGACCTGGCCGACGCCCAGGCCGTGTGCGACAAGATCGGCATCAAGCTGCACACCGCCAATTTCGCCGCCGAGTACTGGGACAATGTGTTCGAGCACTTCCTGGCCGAATACAAGGCCGGCCGTACGCCGAACCCGGACATCCTGTGTAACCGCGAAATCAAGTTCAAGGCGTTCCTCGACTACGCCATGATCCTTGGCGCCGACCTGATTGCCACTGGCCATTACGTGCGCCGTCGCGATATCGATGGCCGTACCGAACTGCTCAAAGGCCTGGACCCGAACAAGGACCAGAGCTACTTCCTGCACGCCGTGGGCGGTGAACAGATCGCCAAGACCCTGTTCCCGGTCGGCGAGCTGGAAAAACCCGAAGTGCGCAAGATCGCCGAAAAACACGGCCTGGCTACCGCCAAGAAGAAGGATTCCACCGGGATCTGCTTTATCGGCGAGCGCCGCTTCAGCGACTTCCTCAAGCAATACCTGCCGGCACAACCTGGCGAGATCAAAACCACCGACGGTGAAGTGATCGGCCGTCACCATGGCTTGATGTACCACACCATTGGCCAGCGTCAGGGGCTGGGCATCGGCGGCCTTAAAGACGCCGGTGAAGAACCCTGGTACGTGCTGGTCAAGGACCTGGAAAACAACGTGCTGGTCGTCGGCCAGGGCAACGAGCACCCGCTACTGTTCTCGGGCGCGCTGCTGGCCTCGGAAATCTATTGGGTCAACCCGATCGACCTGAGCACGCCACGCCGCCTGACCGCCAAAGTGCGCTATCGCCAAAGCGACCAGCCCTGCACCCTGGAAAAAACCGCCAGCGGCTACCGCGCCACGTTCGATGACCCGCAACGCGCGGTCACGCCCGGCCAATCGGTGGTGTTCTATGACGGTGAAATCTGCCTGGGTGGCGGCGTGATTGAAGTCGCCGAAGCCTGGAGCAACCCGGCATGAGCCCGACCCAGGAGCAATTGACGGCGCTCGGCGGAGTTTTCCTCGCCGCGGTGCTGGTCGACAAGATTGCCAAGACCGGCCAGGTGACCGAGGCAGGCCTGACCTGCATGCTCGGCAGCCTGCTGATTCGCGACCCCAAGGACACACTGGAAGTCTACGGCGGTGATGATCTGGCGCTACGCGAAGGCTACCGCGCGCTGATCGGCGCCCTGGAGCGCGACCCAAGCACCTTGCAACGTGAGCCGTTGCGCTATGCGCTGTCGATGCTCGGCCTTGAACGGCAACTGGCCAAGCGTGACGACCTGCTCGAAACCATCGGCAAACGCCTGCCGCAGATTCAGTCCCAGGTGGAGCACTTCGGCCCGGCCCACGAAAACGTGATTGCCGCCTGTGGCGCGCTGTACCAGGACACGTTGAGCACCTTGCGCCAACGCATCCAGGTGCACGGCGACATGCGCAACCTGCAACAACCGAACAACGCCTCGAAAATCCGCGCCCTGCTCCTGGCCGGCATTCGTTCGGCGCGGTTGTGGCGCCAGTTGGGCGGTCATCGCTGGCAGTTGGTGATCAGCCGACGCAAATTGCTCAAAGAGCTTTACCCGTTGATGCGCAACGAATAAGTCGCAGCGACCCGTTTTTTTATAGCCTCACGCGTAATACGCCGGTCAGTTGGCGACGGACCGGCGGATTTTTTCATGTATGATACGCGCCCCATTTCGTTGCCCGACTGTCCGAGAACACCCCATGCAGCTCTCTTCGCTCACTGCGGTTTCCCCTGTTGACGGCCGCTACGCCGGCAAAACCCAGGCCCTGCGCCCTATTTTCAGCGAATACGGTCTGATCCGTGCTCGCGTTCTGGTTGAAGTGCGCTGGCTCCAGCGCCTGGCCGCTCACCCTGCCATCAGCGAAGTGCCGGCGTTTTCCGCCGAAGCCAACGCTGTATTGAACACCCTGGCGGAAAACTTCTCCCTGGAGCACGCCGAGCGTGTGAAAGAGATCGAGCGCACCACCAACCACGACGTTAAAGCCATCGAATACCTGCTCAAAGAGCAAGCGGCCAAGCTGCCGGAACTGGCCCAGGTCAGCGAGTTCATCCACTTTGCCTGCACCAGCGAGGACATCAACAACCTGTCCCACGCCCTGATGCTGCGCGAAGGCCGTGATGACGTGATGCTGCCGCTGATGCGCCAGACCGCTGACGCCATCCGCGAACTGGCCATCCGTTTCGCCGACGTGCCGATGCTGTCGCGCACCCACGGCCAACCAGCTTCGCCGACCACTTTGGGCAAAGAACTGGCCAACGTGGTGTATCGCCTGGAGCGCCAGATCGCTCAAGTCGCCGCCGTGCCGCTGCTGGGCAAGATCAACGGCGCCGTGGGCAACTACAACGCACACCTGTCGGCCTACCCGGAAATCGACTGGGAAGAAAATGCCCGCGCCTTCATCGAAGACGAGCTGGGCCTGGGCTTCAACCCCTACACCACGCAAATCGAACCGCATGATTACATCGCCGAACTGTTCGACGCCATTGCGCGCTTCAACAC
>NZ_VBVZ01000664.1 GCF_005863185.1 Pseudomonas edaphica | reverse complement strand
ACCTTCAGGATCACCACGTCGGCGCCACAGTCGATGCGCATCTCGTGCAGGGTCTGCACGTGCCCGGACTCTTCGCCCTTGCGCCACAGTTTGCCACGCGAACGTGACCAGTAAATGGCGCGCTGCTCAGTGGCGGTGAGGCTCAAGGCCTCGCGGTTCATCCAGGCCATCATTAATACGCGCCCGGTCTTGTAGTCCTGGGCAATGGCCGGCACCAGGCCGTCACTGTCCCACTTGATCTCGTCCAGCCAGTCTTTCATGTTCGGCTCCGGCAATTTGCGACAGTGTATAACCGGATCGGCTATCGGCGCACGATCAGATAAACACCCACGGCGACCATGATGCCAGCCGGCCAATGGCCCAGTTGGTTCAGCGGCCCGCCAATCGCCAGCATCACGCCGCCGACCAAATGGGCGGCGCCCAACAGGCGCAGGAACCAGTCGTCCTTGCGCCTGTGCCACGGCGGTGCAGGGTCTTTGGCGTGGGGCTGGGACATGCGCTCCAGCAGGTCGCGGGTCATGTTGGCCAGGTGCGGCAGTTGTTCGAACTGGCTGTGCAGGTTGCCCAGCAGGGTTTTCGGGCTGACGCGCTCGCGCATCCAGCGTTCCAGGAACGGCTGCGCGGTGTTCCACAAGTCCAGGTCCGGGTACAGCTGGCGGCCCAGGCCTTCAATGTTGAGCAAGGTTTTTTGCAGCAGTACCAGCTGCGGCTGCACTTCCATATTGAAGCGCCGCGCGGTCTGGAACAGACGCATCAGCACCTGGCCGAAGGAAATATCTTTTAACGGTTTTTCAAAGATCGGCTCGCACACCGTGCGGATCGCGGCTTCGAATTCGTTGAGCTTGGTTTCGGCTGGCACCCAGCCCGAATCGATGTGCAACTGCGCCACGCGGCGGTAATCGCGCTTGAAAAAGGCGAACAGGTTGCGTGCCAGGTAATCCTGGTCTTCCGGGGTCAGGCTGCCGACGATGCCGCAGTCGATCGCAATGTATTGCGGGCTCCATGGGTTGACGGTGCTGACGAAAATGTTGCCCGGGTGCATGTCGGCGTGGAAGAAGCTGTCGCGAAACACCTGGGTGAAGAAGATTTCCACGCCGCGCTCGGCAAGCATCTTCATGTCGGTGCGCTGGTCGGCAAGAGTGGCGAGGTCGGTGACCTGCACGCCGTAGATGCGCTCCATCACCAGCACTTTTGGGCGGCACCAGTCCCAATACACCTGCGGCACGTACAGCAGCGCTGAACCTTCGAAGTTGCGTTTGAGCTGGCTGGCGTTGGCCGCTTCGCGCAGTAGGTCGAGTTCGTCGTAGATGGTCTTTTCGTAGTCGGCAACCACGTCCACCGGATGCAGCAGGCGCGCATCGGCGGAGAAACGTTCGGCGGCGCGGGCGAGGATAAACAGCCACGCCAGGTCCTGGCCGATGATCGGCTTGAGGCCGGGGCGGATGACCTTTACCACCACTTCTTCGCCGGTCTTCAATTGTGCGGCATGCACCTGCGCCACCGAGGCCGAGGCCAGTGGCTCGACGTCGAAACGGCTGAACACCTCGCTGATCTTCTTGCCCAGTTGTTCTTCGATCAGCTTCATCGACTGCTGGGAATCAAACGGTGGCACGCGGTCCTGCAACAGCATCAGCTCGTCGGCAATGTCTTCGGGCAGCAAATCGCGGCGTGTCGAGAGGATCTGCCCGAACTTGATAAAGATCGGCCCCAGGTCCTGCAACGCCAGGCGCAGGCGCGCGCCACGGCTCAGTTCCAGCGGTTTGCGCGGGAACCAGCGCCACGGCAACACATAGCGCACGGCCAGCAAAAACCACGGCAACGGCAGGGCGAACAGCAGGTCATCGAGGCGGTAGCGGATTACGACGCGCTGGATACGAAACAAACGGCGGACGGCGAGCAGCTTCATGCGTTATCGCTTGGATCAAGGGAACGGCTCAGGCGCTCGAAGCGTGCCTCAAGGCGTTCCAGGTCGATTTTGGCCTTGTCGAGTTCACGAAAGCGCGCTTGCGCTTCCCGTTCTCCGACCAGGGTGCGCGATTCTTCGCTCAAGTATTCGGCAAGGTTCTGGTTGAGGCTGGCGAACCCTTGCTGGTACCAGCGCGAGCGGCTGCGCAGGTGCCCGCTGATCAACTGGGTGGCCACCGGGCCGATCCAGCGTGACAGCTCGTATTCCCAATCCAGTTCCAGGTCTTGCAGCACGGCGGCCAGGTCCATCAGCACGGCGCTGTCGCCTTCCAGCTCCACGTCGGGGCTGTGCAGGATCGCGGTCTTGTTGCGGCTCAGCGCCAGGTGCAACAGGCTCGAGGCGGGTGCGCGCAGGGTGCAGTCGGCCTCGGCGGCCCAATCGCCGGCGAGCAGCAGGCCTTCATCGCTGGGCAGGATAAACAGCTGCAGGGCGGGGCTGGTGCAATCGACGGCAATGACCTTGCCGTTCAAGTGCGCAAGCCGCGCCAGGGCGGTGCTGTCCAGGCGCAGGACACGGTTGATGCCGTGTTCGACGCTGGCGAGGAGGCCTGCGAACAGCATCAGGGCTTGATGCCGCGGTGCAGGGCGACGATGCCTGAGGTCATGTTGTGGTAGGTCACGCGGTCGAAACCGGCTTCTACCATCATCGACTTCAGGGTTTCCTGGTCGGGGTGCATGCGGATCGATTCGGCCAGGTAGCGGTAGCTCTCGGCGTCATTGGTGATCAGCTTGCCCATCAGCGGCATGAAGGCGAACGAGTAGGTGTCGTAGACCTTGGACATCAGCGCGTTGGTCGGCTTGGAGAACTCCAGCACCAACAGGCGGCCGCCCGGCTTGAGTACGCGCAGCATCGAGCGGATGGCGTCCTCTTTATGGGTCACGTTGCGCAGGCCGAAGGCGATGGTCACGCAGTCGAAATGGTTGTCCGGGAACGGCAGCTTTTCCGCATCGGCCTGGACGAACTCGATATTGCCGGCCACACCTTTATCCAGCAGGCGATCACGGCCGACCTTGAGCATCGAACCGTTGATGTCCGCCAGCACGACCTGGCCGGTCGGGCCAACCAGCTTGGAGAACTTGGCCGCCAGATCGCCCGTGCCGCCGGCGATGTCGAGCACGCGGTTGCCGGTGCGTACACCCGACAACTCGATGGTGAAGCGCTTCCACAGGCGGTGCATGCCGCCCGAGAGTACGTCGTTCATCAGGTCGTACTTGGCCGCAACGGAGTGGAACACCTCAGCGACTTTTTCCGCTTTCTGGCTTTCCGGAACGTTCTTGAAGCCGAAG
>NZ_VBVZ01000663.1 GCF_005863185.1 Pseudomonas edaphica | reverse complement strand
GCAATTCGCCCGCCCTGGTTATTGATCAGCCCCGTCGCATTCAGGCTCAGCGATTGCCCGGCCGAGACCAGGCCGGCGACGTTATCCAGTTCATTCAGTTGCAGCGTGACCTGCGCCTGGCTCGACAATTCGCCGCTGCGGTTGATCAGTTGCCCGATACCCGCCGTCAGGTTGCCGGTGCTGGTGACCAAACCACCTTGGCTGTTGAGCAGTTGCCCGGCGGTGATCCCAAGGCTGCCTGCGCTGAGGAGGCGGCCCTGGTTCTGGTTGTCGATCTGCGTGGCCGTCAGCTGTGCGTCGCGCCGGGCGCTCAAGGTACCGCCCTGGTTGGCCAGTTCGCCGCTGTTGACGCTGAGGTCGCGGCTGGCGATCACGGTTTTGCCGGTGTTGTCGATGGCCTGCGCGGTCAAGCGCACATCGCCCTGGGCATTGCGGCTGTTATCGGCGTTGACGCCTGCTTCGATGATCCCGTTGTTGGTCAAGCGGCCGCCGGCGTCCAGCGCGATGCTGTCCTTGGCCGCCAGGGTTTGTTGCGTGGTGAGCGCACCTTGGGTGTTTACCGACAGATCAGTACCGGCGTAGACCGCCGCCTTGGCTTGCAAGCTGGCCGCTTTGACGGCGACAGAGGTGCCTGCCGTGGTTGTGCCCATGACCACATTGCCCGCAGCATCAATCTGGATATCACCGCCGGCGACCATATCGCCCGACAGCTTCACGCCCACACCGGCCTCGGTGCCGATCAGCTTGACCGCGCCCACATACATGCCGCCCAGCGCCGACGAGTCAATCGCCAGGTCCGGCGCCTGGCTGCCATCTGCCGCCCGTGCGGTGGCATTTAAGGTGCGTGCGTCCACATCATTGCGCCCGGCGACGATGGTGAGTTTTTTCGCCTGGATCTGCGCATTGATGGTGGTAGCGCGGGTGATGATTTCGAACTGGTCGACATTGGTCGCGTTGAGGCCCGCGCCGTCGATGGCGACGTTGCCTTGATCGACTTGATAGCGGCTGATCTGGCCGTTTTCGATCACCGCTTTACCGGTGGTCAGCGTGACTTGCGGCGTGTTGATAAAGCCGCAACCATTGCAACTGATGCCATACGGGTTGGCGACAATCACATGGGCCGACTGCCCCGCCACTTCGGTGTAGCCGCGCAGTTGGCTGGGGCTCCCGCCGTTGACTTCGTTGAGGATGATATTGGCAGCGGTGCCGCGCAGGTTCGGGTTGCCGACGATGATGCCACCCAGTTGTGTGGCCTGGGTGCGGTCGGTCGCGTTGTTGAGGATGACGCCGTTGGCACCGACGTTATAGTCATGAAATTGGTTGTGCGAGAGGCCATTGGTATTCGGTGCGGCGATATTGACGATGGGCACGCCATTGCCCGCCTGCGCGAGGCCTGTGCCCGGCGCACTGACCACAATGCCGTCGGCCTGGGCCAGCAACGGGTGCCAGAACATCGCGTTGGCCAGGATTAACGCCAACCCGCGTTTAGGCAGCCCCAAAAAGTGGGAACGGCTTTTTACGGCAGCAGAAGGCTGGCGCACGAGGAAGGCGAACTGGCGAACGTCCATGTTGTGTCTCGATACCCGAAGGCGGTAAAAAAATTAAAGGAAAAAATCCATACGGAAATAGATCGGCGCTTCACGCTCTGTGATAGCGGCCGGTCGTTCCAAAGAGTGGGCAAAGGTCACGCTGGCGGCGACGTTTTTGCCACGGGCAAACAGCTCCACCGAGTTGCTGCTCATGCGCCCATGCTGCTCGGCGTTGTAACGGTCGCGGCTGATCACGCCCTGGTCATAACCGAGGCTGGTGCCGTATTCGCTGAGCACCGGTTGCAGCCAGGCCCAGGTCACCGGGCGGCTCCAGCGCAGGTCGTTGCGCCAGTAGCCGCCGCTGTCGCCGGACAGCATCTGGTCCTTGTAGCCACGGATCGACGACTGCCCACCCAGGCTCATGCGCTGCGGGCTGAACAGCACATCTTCGCTGTGCTGGCCGGTCATCAAACTGCTGAAGCTCAAGGACTCGCCCCACAGCTTGAACGGGTACAGGTAGCTGACGGTGGCCGTGTATTTGCGGTAGCGCGCATCGGCCTGGCCGTGGCGCGGGTTGTGGTTGGCCTGGGCGTCAAAGGCACCGATGCCGTCTTGCATGCCGAGGTCGATGTTGAGAAATGAACTGCCGATACGTCGGCCGTGGTTGATGCCGAACTGGGCTTCGCTGAGGCGGTTGCTGCTCAGCGCCAGCTTGCTGTCTTCAATGAAGTTATTGGTGCGCAGGTAGGCGACGCCGGTGCTCAGGGAGGTTTTGCTCAAGGCGTCGCGGTGAACGACACGCTCCAGGCGCAACTGGTGGCTCTGGCTGTCGCCGGTCTGCTTGAACTTGAAGTTGTTGGCCTCGGCCCGAGAGCGGTATTCGCTTTCGGTGTAGCTGTAGGTGAGGTTCCACCAGCCGAAGGGCAAGCTGTAGTTGAGCATCGAATTGCGCGAGGTTTTCTGGTGATCGCTAACCGCATCGTGGCCGCCACGCAACGAAAGTTGGTCGGCCAAGCCCAGCGGGTTGTCCCAGTCGAGGCTGGCGCCCCACTGTTGTTCGCCGGTGCTGCGCTGGCCGCCGTTGTGCCGCGACAGGCCGACACGCCAGGGCTTTTGCGGGGTGTTTTTGACCAGTACATCACTGCCGCCCACGGCCTTGCCCGGCGCCAGTTCCATCTGCGCCTGGTTCGAGGGCAAACGGTTTAGCTGATCGACCATCTGCTCGATTTCACGCAGGTTGAGCAACTCGCCTTGTTTGCCGGGAAAGCTCATCGCCAGTTGACGGTCGGTGATGCCGCTGCTTTCGGCGCCTTTCAGGCTTTCGAGTTTGCCCTCGACTACCTGGATTTTGAGGTTGCCGCTGGAAAGGTCTTGCTGTGGCAGATAAGCGCGGCTAGTGACCAGGCCCTTGGCCAGGTAGCGGTCGGTGATGACCTTGAGCACTTCGTTGAGCTGCGGCACGCCGAGGCATTGGCCGATGTAAGGTTTGATCAGCGCGTTGCGCTCGTCTACGGACAGGGCGTCGGCGCCTGCGAGCTCGATGGTTTTGATCGGGAAGCAACGGGTGTCGGCAGGCGTCGCCGGAGCTGCAGGGGCGGCGGATTTACCGGGCAGATCCTTGAGTTCTTCGAGGCGCCGCTGCTGCTCTTCGAGCAGGCGGTCCTGACGGTCGCGGATCAGGTCGGTGATGCCGGGGGTGCTCTGCGGGGGCGCGGCGTGCGCTAATCCGGCGGT
>NZ_VBVZ01000662.1 GCF_005863185.1 Pseudomonas edaphica | reverse complement strand
GCTCCCAGGATTTTGGGGCCGCTTCGCAGCCCAGCGGGAGCAAGCTCCCTCGCCACAGTTAAGCGGGCCTCCCCTGATCAGGGGGAGGCATTCAGCAGTTACTCAGGTTGGCTTTCTGGCGTTGCGCCATCAGCGGTGTGGGACAAGCTGTACACATAGGCTGCCAGCAGGTGCACCTTGTCATTGCCTTGCAGTACATCCTGCGCCGGCATCTGCCCTTGGCGACCATGGCGGATGGTCTGCTGCAACTGGGCCAGGCTGGTGCCGTAGATGAAGCCGGCAGGCTCGGTCAGGTTCGGCGCGCCCATGGCTTCCATGCCGTGGCCTTGTGGGCCGTGGCACGCCACGCAGGTGGTGTTGAACGCGGCTTGGCCGGCTACCAGGTCGGCCGTGTTGTCAGCCGGCAATGGCAGCTTGGCCAAGTCATGACGCACATAGGCGGCGACGTTCTTCACGCCGTCCTCACCGAGGATTTCACCCCAGGCCGGCATCGCCGCATGGCGCCCGCTCATGATCGTGGCCTTGATCGCCTCAGCCGAGCCGCCCCAGCGCCAGAGGTTGTCCGCCAGATTCGGGAAACCATACGCGCCCTTGGCATCCGAGCCGTGGCACACCGCGCAGTTGGAGGCGAACAGGCGCCCACCCATTTTCAGCGCCTGCGGGTCTTTGGCCACTTCTTCCACCGGCATGGCCGAGAATTTGGCGAAGATCGGCCCGAACTTGGCATCAGCCTTGGCCATTTCCTTGTCCCATTCCTTGGTCTGGGTCCAGCCGTCTTCATAGCCCGGCAACACGCCTTTCCAGTTGCCAAGGCCCGGGTAGAGGATCAGGTAGCCGACGGCAAACACCAGGGTGCCGGCGAACAGCATGAACCACCACTGGGGCAGCGGGTTGTCGTATTCCTCGATACCGTCGAAGGCGTGGCCCATGGTCTGGTCCACGCTGCCCTTGGTCTCGCCCTTGCGGGTGCCGATCAGTAGCCAGGTCAGGCCGATCAGGCTGCCGAGGGTCAGTACGCAGATCCATGTACTCCAGAAGGTAGTCATGGGCGGGTGCTCCTTGTTGCAGGCTCTTCTTGAGCGTCGGATGGAGAAGGTTCATCGGCAAACGGCAGCAGGCGGGCCTGCTCGAAGTCCGCATTGCGCCGGTTGTTGAACACCCACAGCGACAGGCCGATAAAGGCGATGGCGACCACCAGCGTGCCAAGGCCGCGGATGGTGCCCGCATCGAATTCAAATCCCATGGCTCACCTCTTGCTCTTGATGGCAGTGCCGAGCACTTGCAGGTACGAAACCAGCGCGTCCATCTCGGTCTTGCCCTTGAGGCTGGCGACGGCGCCACTGATGTCGTCGTCGGTGTACGGCACGCCGAGGGTGCGCATCACCTTCAACTTGGTCTCGGTGTGGCTGCTGTCGACCGGGGCCGTGACCAGCCATGGGTAGGCTGGCATTTTCGACTCCGGCACCACGTTGCGCGGGTTGTACAAGTGCGCGCGGTGCCAGTCGTCCGAGTAACGTGCGCCGACGCGTGCCAGGTCCGGCCCGGTGCGCTTGGAACCCCACAGGAACGGGTGGTCCCACACGCTTTCACCGGCTACCGAGTAGTGGCCGTAGCGTTCGGTTTCGGCGCGGAACGGGCGGATCATCTGCGAGTGGCACTGCACACAGCCTTCGCGGATGTAGATGTCGCGGCCTTCAAGCTGCAGCGCGGTGTAGGGCTTCATGCCTTCCACCGGTTTGTTGGTGACGTCCTGGAAGAACAGCGGGACGATCTGGGTCAGGCCGCCGATGCTCACGGCAAGCACCATGAGCAGCATCAACAGGCCGACGTTCTTTTCAATCGTTTCGTGTTTCATCATCGACTCCTCAGGCCAGCTGCGCAGTGGTAGTGGCTTCGACAGGTTGCGCCGAACGCACGGTGCGCCAGGTGTTGTAAGCCATCAGCAACATGCCGCTGAGGAAGATCGCACCGCCCACCAGCCGCACGATGAAGCCAGGGTGGCTGGCCACCAGGGTTTCGACGAAGGAGTAGGTCAAGGTGCCGTCTTCGTTGACCGCACGCCACATCAGGCCCTGGGCGATGCCGTTGACCCACATCGAAGCGATGTAGAGCACGGTGCCGATGGTGGCCAGCCAGAAGTGCGCGTTGATCAGGCCGAGGCTGTACATCTGCTCGCGGCCAAAGACTTTCGGGATCATGTGGTACAGCGCGCCGATGGAAATCATCGCTACCCAACCCAGCGCCCCGGCGTGTACGTGGCCGATGGTCCAGTCGGTGTAGTGGGAGAGGGCGTTGACCGTCTTGATGGCCATCATCGGCCCTTCGAAGGTCGACATGCCGTAGAAGGCCAGGGAGACCACGAGGAAGCGCAGAATCGGGTCGCTGCGCAACTTATGCCAGGCGCCCGAGAGGGTCATCATGCCGTTGATCATGCCGCCCCAGCTGGGTGCCAGCAGTACCAGTGACATCACCATGCCCAGCGACTGTGCCCAGTCCGGCAGCGCGGTGTAGTGCAAGTGGTGGGGGCCGGCCCAGATGTACAGGGTAATCAGCGCCCAGAAGTGCACGATGGACAAGCGATAGGAATACACCGGACGCTCGGCCTGTTTGGGTACGAAGTAGTACATCATCCCCAGGAAGCCTGCGGTGAGGAAAAAGCCTACCGCGTTATGCCCGTACCACCACTGCACCATCGCATCCGTCGCACCACCATAGGCCGAGTAGGACTTGGTCCAACTCACTGGCAGGGACGCGTGGTTGACGATGTGCAGAATGGCCACGGTGATGATAAACGCACCGAAGAACCAGTTGCCGACATAGATGTGCTTGGTCTTGCGCTTCATCACCGTGCCGAAGAACACCACACCGTAGGCGACCCAGACCACGGCGATAAGAATGGCGATCGGCCATTCCAGCTCGGCGTACTCCTTGGATGTGGTGTAGCCCAGTGGCAGGCTGATAGCGGCCAGCACAATCACAAGCTGCCAGCCCCAGAAGCAGAACGCGGCGATTTTCGGCGCGAACAGCTGGGTTTGGCAGGTGCGTTGCACCGAGTAAAACGAGCTGGCGAACAGTGCGCAGCCACCAAAGGCAAAGATCACCGCGTTGGTGTGCAGCGGGCGCAAACGGCCGAAGCTGGTCCAGGGTAAATCGAAGTTGAGCGCAGGCCATACCAATTGGGCGGCGAGAAAAACCCCGAGCCCCATGCCGACGATGCCCCACACCACCGTCATAATGGCGAATTGGCGGACCACCTTGTAGTTGTA
>NZ_VBVZ01000661.1 GCF_005863185.1 Pseudomonas edaphica | reverse complement strand
GGTCGCTATCGCAGGCAAGCCAGCTCCCACCTTTGATCTCCATAGTCTGAAGAGGCTACGTCAGGCCTTGGTGGCCAACTCCTCCAGGTGATCCATCAACGCCTGCGGCTTGAGCACCAGCACATCACTTTCCACCGCATCCAGCACCACCTCCGCCGTATTACCGATCAGCGCTCCGGAAATCCCGGTGCGCGCCACTGTGCCGATAATGGTCACCGCCGCTTGCAGTGTGCGCGCGGCATAGGGGATCAACACATCCGCCGGGCCTTCGTTGATGTGCAAGTGGGTGTCGTCGATATCAAACTCGGCCTGGAACGCCTTGCATTGCTCGCGATAGCGCGCCTCGATAGTTTCCTTGAGCTGGAAGGTCGGGTCTGCTGCTGACAGCATGGGGGACGGGTGAGCGCTGATCACATGCAACTGGGCCTTGGCCAGGCTTGCAATATCGAACCCATGGTCGACGATAGCGTTGTGCAGTGCCTGGTGTTCGCTGTCGGTGTTGCCCACATCAATGGCCGCCAGCACCACCTTGCCGGCCCAGGGCGTCGAGGTTTTTACCAGCAGCACCGGCGTAGGGCAGTAGCGCAGCAGTTTCCAGTCTGCTGGCGTCAGCAGGGCCTTTTTCAATGGGCTGTCCGGGAAGTGCTGCTTGATCACCAGGCCACAGCCTTCGGCCTGCTGCACGTCGATGATGGTTTCATGCAGGCTGTCATTCCACGCCTGCTCGGTGGTCACGCTGTAGCCGTCCTCCTGCAGGCCGGACTTGAGCAGGCTGAGCAGCGCCGAATGCTCGTGCTTTTTGTCGCACACCAGCAAGTGCAGGTGCGCGCCGGTGACCCCGGCAATCAGCTTGGCGCGCTTGAGGGCCAGGCTTTCGGAATGCTCGGGTTCGATAACCACCAGGATGCTGCGGATGGCTTGCATGGTCGGGGTCTCCAAAGGGTGGGCCTGGAACAACTATAGTTGCTGCCCGCCAGACGT
The DNA here is from genome assembly GCF_005863185.1 of Pseudomonas edaphica. GTDB lineage: Bacteria > Pseudomonadota > Gammaproteobacteria > Pseudomonadales > Pseudomonadaceae > Aquipseudomonas > Aquipseudomonas edaphica. The sequence goes on along the minus strand of NZ_VBVZ01000661.1, from coordinate 2,286 downwards.
CATGTTGATGCACATCAAAGCCAGTAGCTGGTGGTCTGCGGCGGGGTCGGTATAATCGCCGGCCTTTTGTGATCCTTTTGCCCGTGAGCCCGATGAACCTGCCCGAAATCCACGAATTCCTCGGCTGCCGCACCCCCGACGCCTGGGTCCAGGCCGCGTTGGCCGATCAGCACACCCTGCTGATCGACCACAAGAACTGCGAATTCAAAGCCGCGAGCACCGCCCTCAGCCTGATCGCCAAGTACCACGCCCACGTGGACCTGATCAGCATGATGTCGCGCCTGGCCCGTGAAGAGCTGGTGCACCACGAACAGGTCATGCGCCTGATCAAAAAGCGCAAGGTCGAGCTGCGCCAACTGCATGCCGGCCGTTATGCCTCGGGTTTGCGCAAGGTTGTGCGCAGCCACGAGCCGGTCAAGCTGGTGGACACGCTGGTGGTCGGCGCCTTTATCGAGGCGCGCAGTTGCGAGCGTTTCGAAGCCCTGGTGCCGCATTTGGACGAAGAACTCGGCAAGTTCTACTTCGGTTTGCTCAAAAGCGAGGCCCGGCACTTCCAGGGTTACCTGAAGCTTGCCTACCAGTACGGCGACGCCAAGGACATCGCCCAGGTGATAGAACGGGTGCGCGCCGCCGAGCAGGAACTGATCGAGTCACCCGACATCGAGTTCCGCTTTCACAGTGGCGTGCCAGCCTGAGGCGACGGCCACGCCGATCAGCGCGGTGATCCCGGCCAACAACAGGATCACCGTTTGCGTGCCCAGCGGCGCCGCCAGCACGGCGATCAACAGGCCCGCCAGCGGCTGCGCCAGGTTATTGAGCAAGGTGATCACGCCCACTGTCTTGCCGAAGTCCTGCACCGGAATCACCCGCTGGCGGGTGCTGCGCATGTACACGTTGAACATCTTGTCGAAGCCGGTGATCAGTAAAAATCCCAGGGTGTAAGCCCACAGGGTAGGGCTGACGGCCATGACCAGTGCCCCCGCCGCGATCATTGAGTAAGACAGCCCGCCCAGCACCTTCAACGGCAGGCTGGAACGCGCCAGGTAAAACAGAATGACGATGGTCACCACCGCGCCCGCAGCCTGCAACAACGCATAGGCATCTTTGCCGGCGTCGAACAGGCCAGTGACCATGGCCGCGGACGTGGCCAGCGTTACCCCGATGATCAAGTTGACGCCCACCGCCAGGGCAATGACCCGCTTCAGTTCCGCCAGTTTGCGGATATGCCCGAAGGCAATGCGCAGGGGTTGCAGCCAGATATCCTGATGTTGCTCAAAGCTCTCCAGACTGACCGTGGTGTTGCGCTGCCACACCAACATCGCCAGGTCCGCCAGCACAAACAGCCCGGCAATGCCCGCCACCACCCACGGCCATGCCCACACCTCCAGCATCAGCGCCGCCACCAGTGGCCCCAGCACCAGGCCGCTCTGGTCGGCGATCTGCGAGTAGGACAAGGTCTTGGCATAGGTGTAATGCTTGAAGATATGCGGCATCACCACTTCGCGCGCCATGATGCCCTGGGTCGTCAACACGCCGCACAGCGCAGACAGGATCACCAACCAATAGATACCGTCGAACACGCCATACAACGCCACCGCCGCCACGCACGCCAATGCGCGGTAAACCTGGCTGATATGCAGAATGCGCACCGGCGAGAACTTGTCGCACAATGCACCGCACACCGGGAACGCCAGGTAACGCGGCAGTGACTCGACGAAGAACGCCAGCCCCGCCCACGACACACTGTTGGTGGTCTGGAACACGATCAGTGGCACGATAAATAACAGAATCTGGTCCGCCAGCCGCGACAGGAACAGCGAGATAAAAAAAGCCAGGTAGTCCTTGCGCATGGTGCTCTCGTTTCAATCGATCAAAGCGTCAAGTGGGGTGCGTTGCCGCCGTAATTGCGCCCACGCGCAGGACGGCGAGATAAGCGGCAATGAGATCGATGCAGATCGGTGAATACAGGGCGACGCGATCGCCTGGTTGAACACCGCTGGCGACCAGCAGTCGGGCTATTTGTGTCGTTCTTGCTTGAAGCATTCCATAGCTGTAATGGACGGCATCGAGCGCAACAGCGCACTTGTGCGGGTGGCGGGAGGCGTTATGTTCGATGACCTCGTGATACAAAAGCATGGCGTGTACCTGTATTCAATAACACGCTTAAATAAAGACAGAACGGCTGTGTGAGAGCGGTTCGCTAAATTAAATAAAGGCTGTGTTTGAATAAAGCGCTGAGGTAAGCGCCAGGGGTAGCAATCGATAAAAGTTGCGGGTGCACAATAT
>NZ_VBVZ01000660.1 GCF_005863185.1 Pseudomonas edaphica | reverse complement strand
ACCCTGACCCACCGCTATCGCAGCGATGCGGCGACCCGGCAAGCCAGCTCCCACATTTGATTTTCATTGCATGAAAAAGGGCCTCAAACCACCAACCGCTCCAACGCCTCGCGCAACTTCCCCGCAATCGCCACCGGCTGGTTCGACGCCCGGTCCACAAACACATGCACAAAGCGCCCCGCCGCACAGGCTTCATCCTCGCCGGCCTTGAACACCGCCAATTCATATTGCACCGAGCTGTTACCCAGTTTGCCCACCCGCAGGCCGATATCCAGGCGATCCGGAAACGCGATCGAGGCGAAATAATCGCACGCCGAACTCACCACAAACCCCACCACCTCACCGTCATGAATATCCAGCCCACCGTCTTCAATCAGGTAGGTATTCACCGCCGTGTCGAAAAAGCTGTAGTAGGTGACGTTGTTCACATGGCCATACACATCATTGTCGTGCCAACGCGTGATGATCGGCTGGAAGTGACGGTAGTCGGCGCGTTGCGGCATTGAGTCAGGCATGGGCGGTTCTCTGGAAAGTGGGTTTACAGGTCATTCAGGTGGGCTTGCGCCCACTCACGCACCTCGGCGTATGGGTAGTCCTCCAGCGCAGCAAAACCCGGTATGCCCCGCGCCTTCAGCTTGGTAAACAGCGGCACGCTGATACCGCCGAGAAACCGCGCCAGCCGTTCCGCTTCTGGCAGGTTCGTGGTGTGTTCATGATGCCTGTGGATAAAATCACCGCACAGCCCCATGAAGTTTTTATCCACAAGTGGCGGCAAACTCGGCGGCGGCGGCAAATGTGCGACGTGGCCGTGGCATACCGAACAATGCCCGCAGCGTAGAGGGGCATTTTCATCGCCAAAGTACTTGGCCAAACGCTGCCCCAGGCAATGCTCGGTAGCAAAAAGCTCGAGCATGGCGTGGATCCGCGCCACTTCCGTCACTTCATGGTGCTTGAAGCCTGTGTATAACTCGGCGCTCAGCACCCGTGGATCAAAGTCGGTATCGAGCAGGCTGTAGACCTCGGTCATCTGCTTGCTTTCCAGCTCAATCAGGCCCTGTTCCTGGAAGTAGTCCAGCGCCTTCACCACCCGGCTGCGCTCGGCATTGTGCTGTTGGTACAGCGCATCGAAATCCACCGTCGCCCAGGTTTTGGCGCGTTTACATACCTGGATGATCGCCGCGACAAACTGCTGCCGCTCGCCGGAAAACCGCGCCAGCAACGCCTCGGGCTCGATCAGGTATTTGAAGCGGTATTCGGCGTAAAACGCATAACGCGGTGCGATCACACCCTTGAGCTCCAACTGCACCAGCAGCGTCTTGAGCGGCAGCTCGCGGATGTTGCTGTGGTCCGACAGCGACCTCATCAGGAACTCCCACTGGCCTTCGCTTCGCGCCGCCTGCAACTCCTCCAGTACACGGCGAATGCCCTCCTGCTCTGGCGTATCGCCATACACAAAGTTTTCCAGCACATTGAGGCTGTCACGGTTGGCCAGCACCAGGCAATCGGACGGCTGCCCATCACGCCCGGCGCGGCCGATTTCCTGGCTGTAGTTCTCGATAGACTTGGGCAGGTCGAAGTGCACCACGTTGCGAATATCACTCTTGTCGATGCCCATGCCGAACGCGATGGTGGCAACAATGCAATTGGAGCGCCCGCCCATGAAACGCTGTTGGATACCTTCGCGTTTATCGTGGGGCAACCCGGCGTGATACGCCTCGGCCTGGATGCCATTGCGGTTCAGGTGTTCGGCAATCTGCTCGGCGGTTTTTTGCAACGTGACGTAAACGATGCTCGGCTGATTGGCCCGCGCGCTCATCCACTCGACCAAGCGCCGGCGTTTGTCGTGGCCGCTCACCGGCTCTACCAACAAGTTGAGATTGGGCCGGTAGAAGCCCGTGGTGATCACATCATCCGGCGCAATGGCGAACTTGGCCTGCATGTCGGCAATCACCTTGGGCGTGGCTGTAGCCGTCAGCAGCAGCGCTTGTGGGATATTGAACTGGCGCTGGTAGTCCGGCAGCTTCAGATAGTCCGGGCGGAAGTTGTGGCCCCATTCGGAAATACAGTGCGCCTCATCAACCACCAACAAGGAAATCTGCACGCTTTGCAGGAAGTTACGGAAGCGCTCGTTCTTTAAGCGCTCCACGGAAATCATCAAAATCTTCAACTCACCCGAACGCGCGCGGGTCATCACCTCATTGGCATCTTCACGGCTCTGCGCCGAATCGATACTGCCAGCACAAATGCCATGGCGTTGCAGGAAACCCAACTGGTCCTGCATCAGCGCCAACAGCGGCGACACCACCAGCGTCAGGTGCGGCAACAGCACCGCCGACAGCTGATAACACAAAGACTTGCCCGAGCCGGTGGGGAAAATAGCCGCAGCCGAACGACCGGCCAGCACCGCGCTGATCGCGGCTTCCTGGCCCAAACGAAACTGTGGATAACCAAAGACCTGTTGGAGGGTGTTGTGCATAAGCTGTCACTCCATTGACCGCTGAACGAGTCAAAAACATAGACCAGCGATCAGTAAAAGGTCGGGGATAAACGCTACAAACTGATACAGAGAAAACCAGCAAGACCGCGCAAAAATGCAGACAGTAGCACGCTTGATTACAAGCCCCGACAAGGAGTCGTGAATGTCTCGCATGCCACCGTTTTCTTTGCTCCTCGCAATGCCCTTGCTGCTGATGGGCTGTGCAACGCCGCCGAAACCCACCTCCGAGCAACTGGCCGTGCATGCCTTTGAAACGCCCGAATACTTCTCCGCAAATGCACTGCCTATCGTCAAGGCATCCACCCTCTATGCCCAGTTGATCCCCATGCAGTCTGTCGACGACCGTCCCATGACCCCGTCCTGACTGAGCGTTCCTCACGCTCTGCGTGGGAATGCCGCCTGGGACGCTCCGCGTCCCACATCCGCGCACGGCTTTAAGCTTGGGCATTGGTGACGCAGAGCGTCACGGGAGGCGTTCCCACGCAGGAGCGGGGGAACGATCTAAAAAATGACCCCGCAGCAGGTTCGCGAACGCTTGCTCAGCACCGCCAATCGGACGGGCATCTATGCCAACAGCGAAGCCTACGGACGCGGGTTGATGGACCTGGATGCGGCTTCGCGTCTGTAGGATTGGCGATGGCCGTCCCTTGAAGCCGTTCTGACTGATCGTTCCGCACGCTCTGCGTGGGAATGCCGCCCGGGACGCTCCGCGTCCCACATCCGCGCACGGCTTTAAGCTTGGGCATTGGTGACGCAGAGCGTCACGGGAGGCG
>NZ_VBVZ01000065.1 GCF_005863185.1 Pseudomonas edaphica | reverse complement strand
GCCTGCGATGGCGGCGTGTCAGCTTGCCTCTCTGAGCCTGACCGATCGCTATCGCAGGCAAGCCAGCTCCCACACTGACCGCGTTACTGGATTTCGTCCGGCTTGACGATCACCCAGTTCTTGTCCGCCGTCACCGGCAAGCCTTCCTTGGCCTGAGCAGCCGCGTGCTTGGCCATCATGCCGTTGAGCTGGGTCATGTATTTGTCCTTGCGGTTGATCCACAAGTGAATGCCACCCTTGGCCACGTCCACATCGTGGAACAGCATGTAACCGTCGCTGGTCGGTGTGTCACCGCCGACGATCACTGGTTTCTTCCACTCGTCGATGTAGGTCAGGATCGCAGCGTGCTTGCCGGCCATCCAGGTCGCCGGAGTCCATAAGTACGGCGTCAGTTCCAGGCCAAGGTTGGCCTTCTCGTCATACTTGCCCGCGGTGATCTGCTTACGCGCAGTGGTCAGTTCGCCGGTCTTGCGATCCTTGAGCAAGGTGCTCACGCCGATGACGTTCTCGGGTTTGACGTTGTAGCCGTACTTCGGATCGGCGGCGACCATACGCACCAACTCCTCGGAGGCGGCGGTCATCACATACACCTCGATGCCGTTTTCCATCAGCTTGTTGTACAGCTCGGCCTGGCCGGTGAAGACTTTCGGCGGCTGCACCTCAGACTTCTTCACCACATCGCCTTCAAAGTAGGTGACCGGCACCGGCTTGCCGGAAGCCATCAGCTCGTCCACCTGGACCTTGAGTTCCTTGAGGGTGAAGCCCGAGAAAATCTGCGCAACCCATGGGTAGCAGACCATGTCGTCGACTTCGCAAAGGCGGTAGTAGTAGCTGAACAGGCTTTCCTTGTGGTCGGCGGTGTCCTTGAACGGCATCAGCTTCAGCGATGGGTCCATGCTCTCGCGGGTGATCAGGCCCTTGTTTTCCATGTAGGGCAGCAAGGACTCTTCGAGGTCGTAGCGGTAACTGGTGTTGTCCATGTCGAACACCGCGAAGTTACCCTTGTTGGCGTTGGCGGCGATCATCTTGTTCAGTTGCTCGGCGGCCGGCGCCGGCCAGTGTTTCAACTCTGTGGCGGCAAATGCCTGGCTGACGAGGCCGAGGCAGAAGGCGGCGGCAAGTAGTTTTGGCGCGAGCTTCATAAGCGTTTTCTCCCTGAGTGAAAGACACCGACGCTAACAAATCTGTATGACAGTTATCGCCCGAGCACGACCGCTTGCGTCGTGATAACGCCAAGGGCATGTGCCTGAGCGCCAAATGCTTATTCCAAAAACGACAGTCGCCATTCCATATTGGTATTAAATCAATATATTTCAAACTGTTAGGCTTCCCGGTTCGCAATCGCAGGCTCACGCGATTGGCTGCCTTCTCAACGGAGCTTCAATGAATCTGCCCCTGATTCTCAACTTACTGGTGTTCGTGGCCCTGTTGCTGGGCCTGGCACAAACCCGTCGCACGAACTGGAGCCTCGCCAAGAAGGTGCTGTTTGCCCTCGTATTGGGCGTGGTGTTCGGCACGGTGTTGCACACCATTTATGGCGACGGCAACCCGGTGCTGAAGGCCTCGATCAGTTGGTTTGATCTGGTCGGCAATGGCTACGTGCAACTGCTGCAAATGATCGTGATCCCGCTGGTGTTCGCCTCGATCCTCAGTGCCGTGGCGCGCCTGCATAACGCCTCGTCCCTGGGCAAGATCAGCTTTTTGACCATCGGCACGCTGCTGTTCACCACCGCGATTGCGGCGCTGATCGGTATCGGCCTGACCAATCTGTTCGGCTTGACCGCCGAAGGTCTGGTGGCGGGCACCCAGGAGATGGCACGCCTGCAAGTGATCCAGAGTGATTACGCGGGCAAGGTGGCCGACCTGAATATCCCGCAGTTGCTGCTGTCGTTCGTACCGGCCAACCCGTTTGCCGACCTGGCCCGCGCCAAGCCGACGTCGATCATCAGCGTGGTGATTTTCGCTGCATTCCTGGGGGTTGCCGCGCTGCAACTGCTCAAGGATGACGTGGAAAAAGGCCAGAAAGTGCTCAACGCCATCGACACCCTGCAAGCCTGGGTCATGCGCCTGGTGCGCCTGGTGATGAAGCTGACGCCCTACGGCGTGCTGGCGCTGATGACCAAGGTAGTCGCCGGCTCCAACCTGCAAGACATCATCAAGCTCGGCAGTTTTGTAGTGGTGTCTTATCTGGCTCTGGGGCTGATGTTTGTGGTTCACGGCCTATTGCTGTCGCTGGCCGGGATCAACCCGCTGCGGTTCTTCCGCAAGGTGTGGCCGGTACTGACGTTTGCCTTCACCAGTCGTTCCAGTGCGGCAGCCATTCCGCTGAGCATTGAAGCGCAGACCCGCCGTCTGGGGATCCCGCAGTCCATCGCCGGGTTTGCCGCCTCGTTTGGCGCGACGATCGGCCAGAACGGTTGCGCCGGTCTCTACCCAGCCATGCTGGCGGTGATGGTTGCACCGACCGTGGGCATCAACCCGCTGGACCCGCTGTGGATCGCGACGCTGGTGGCGATTGTGACCTTGAGTTCGGCCGGTGTGGCAGGCGTGGGCGGTGGTGCGACCTTTGCCGCGCTGATCGTGCTGCCGGCGATGGGCTTGCCGGTGTCACTGGTAGCACTGCTGATTTCCGTGGAGCCGCTGATCGACATGGGCCGCACGGCGTTGAACGTGAATGGTTCGATGACGGCCGGGGCGATTACCAGCCAGATCATGGGGCAGACGGATAAAGCGCTGCTGGATGCTGATGAGCATGCTGAATTAGCGCAGGTCTGATAGACCGCTATCGCAGGTAAGCCAGCTCCCACACTTGAATCGGTTTCCTCAGGAGAAATCGGTCAACTGTGGGAGCTGGCTTGCCTGCGATGCTTTTAAGCTTTTTCCCAGACTTCGAAGTTGTAGGCAGGCTTATCGCCTTCAGCCAGGTTCTCGACGTTCGACACCAACTTCCACTGGTTCAAATCAAACGCCGGAAACCATGCATCGCCTTCCGGGCTCAACGCCACCCGCGTCAAATACAGGCGATCCGCCTGCGCCAGCCCCTGCGCATACAGCTGCGCACCGCCGATCAGCATCAGCTCATCCACGCCCTGTTCCAGCGCCCAGGCTTCAGCCCGCTCAACCGCCGCGTCCAGTGACGGAAAAACTTCCGCACCTTCCAGCGCCAAGCCGGTCTGACGGCTGACCACAATGTTCAAGCGCCCCGGCAACGGTCGGCCCAGGGAATCCCAGGTCTTGCGCCCCATGATGATCGGCTTGCCGAGCGTGGTGGCCTTGAAATATTTAAAATCCCCCGGCAAATGCCAGGGCATGCTGTTGTCGACGCCGATCACCCGGTTTTCACCAAGGGCTGCGATCAGGCTTAAAGGGAGAGTTTTTTTCATGCCGACGAGAATACCAGAGCCACGAGTCTGCGGTTATGCTCCAAGCTCACTTGCTCAACAGGACGGCGCGTGACTGCTCTGAACCCGCTGCATACACTTTGGCTGACCGAAACCGTGCGCCTGCGCGAAGAACACGCAGGCCCCTTGGAAGACCTGGAAGCCAACCGCCTGGCGCGCACGGCCGGTGGCGACCTGGCGACGCGCATCCAGCAGCGTGCCCTGCACCTGGCCGAGCGCGATGGGCTGACCGCCGCCCTCACCCGCTGGCTGCAAGGCGCTCGTTTGGCGTTGGTGCTGCTGGCGGTGGTCGCGGTTATCAGTGGCGCCGGGCTGGCCTTTGCCGCCTTGGGCAACGGCCTGACGCCGGTGAACGTGTTCTGGGCCTTGGGCAGCCTGCTCGGCTTGAACCTGATCCTGTTAATCAGCTGGGCCTTGGGCTTGCTGTTTGCCGGTGAACACAGCGCCAGCCTCGGGCGGCTGTGGTTGTGGCTCAGCGAAAAACTTGCCCGGGATGCCAAAGCCGCGCAATTGGCGCCAGCCTTGTTGCTGTTGTTGCAGCGCCAGAAACTCAACCGTTGGGCCGTGGGTGTGCTGGTCAACAGCCTGTGGTTGCTGGCGCTGCTCAGCGCCATGGTAATTCTGCTGACACTGCTGGCCACGCGTCGCTACGGTTTTGTGTGGGAAACCACCATCCTCGGCGCCGATACTTTTGTCGCCGTGACCCAAGCCCTCGGCAGCTTGCCCGCCTTGCTGGGTTTTAATGTGCCGACGGTGGAGATGATCCGCGCCAGCGGCGACTCGGCCCTGAATATCGAAAGCGCCCGCCAGGCCTGGGCCGCGTGGCTGGTAGGCGTACTGCTGGTTTACGGCCTGCTGCCCAGATTGCTCCTCGCCCTGCTGTGCCTGTGGCGCTGGAAACGCGGGCGTGCTGCGTTGCGCCTGGACCTCAACCTGCCCGGCTACAGCCAATTACGCGAACGCCTGATGCCAAGCAGTGAACGGCTGGGCGTCAACGACGCCGCGCCCGAACAACTGCACCTCGTCACTGGCGGCATCAGCGAACTGGAAAGCGACGGCGCCCTGCTGGTGGCCATCGAACTCGACGATCAGCACCCGTGGCCGCCCAAGCTGCCAAGCAGCGTCAAGGATGCTGGCATCCTCGACAGCCGCGAATCGCGCAACAAACTGCTGGAACAACTCACGCGCTTCCCGCCCGCACGCCTGGCCATTGCCTGTGACCCGCGCCGCTCGCCGGATCGCGGCAGCCTGGCGTTGATCGCCGAGCTGGCCCGCAGCGCCACCGCCACCCGCGTATGGCTGCTGCAGGCGCCACCCGGCCAGGCGCTGGACGCCGAGCGCCTGGGCGACTGGCACGCCGCGCTGCAACAGCTGGAGCTGCCGTTCGCCGACTGTGCGCCGCTGAACTGGCTGGAGACCGGTCATGACTAAACCGCTGAAGCTCGCCGTGGTCGGCCACACTAATGTCGGAAAGACCTCGCTGCTACGCACGTTGACCCGTGATGTGGGCTTTGGCGAAGTCTCCCATCGCCCCAGCACCACCCGTCATGTGGAAGGTGCGCGTTTGTCGGTCGATGGCGAAGCCTTGCTGGAGCTGTACGACACGCCCGGCCTGGAGGATGCCATCGCGTTGCTTGATTACCTGGAACGCCTGGACCGACCCGGCGAACGCCTCGATGGCCCGGCTCGCCTGGCGCGGTTCCTGGAAGGCAGCGAAGCCCGCCAGCGTTTTGAACAGGAGGCCAAAGTGCTGCGGCAACTGCTGGCCTCGGACGCCGGTTTGTACGTGATCGACGCCCGCGAACCAGTGCTGGCCAAGTACCGCGACGAGCTGCAAGTGCTGGCCAGTTGCGGCAAGCCATTGCTGCCGGTGCTCAACTTCGTCAGCAGCAACGACCACCGCGAGCCGGACTGGCGCGAAGCCCTGGCCCGCCTCGGCCTGCATGCGCTGGTGCGTTTCGACAGCGTGGCGCCGCCGGAAGACGGCGAACGCCGCTTGTATGAAAGCCTGGCACTGCTGCTGGAAAACTCACGGCCGCAATTGGAACGCCTGATCCTCGATCAGCAAGCCCAACGCCTGGCCCGCCAGCAAAGCGCTGCGCGCTTGATCGCCGAGCTGCTGATCGACTGCGCCGCATGTCGGCGCAGTGTGGTCACCGAAGATGAGCAGCAAGCCATCGCTGATTTGCGCAAAGCCGTGCGCCAGCGCGAACAGAAATGCGTAGAGGCGTTGCTCAAGCTATTCGGTTTTCGCCCACAGGACGCCGCGGCCAGCGACCTGCCCTTGCTGGATGGCCGCTGGGGCGATGACCTGTTCAACCCCGAAACCCTCAAACAACTCGGCGTTCGGGTCGGCGGCGGGATCGCCGCAGGCGCGGCAGCCGGTGCGGGTGTGGACCTGCTGGTCGGCGGTCTCACCCTCGGCGCCGCCGCCCTCGCCGGTGCCATTGCCGGTGGCGCACTGCAAACTGCACGCAGCTACGGCAGCCGCCTGCTGGGCAAGCTCAAGGGCCAGCGCGAGCTGACCGTCGACGACAGCGTGCTGCGCCTGCTCGCCCTGCGCCAACGCCAGTTGCTCAGGGCCCTGAACCTGCGTGGCCATGCGGCGATGCACAGCATCAAGGTCGACTCGCCGCAGGACAAAACCTGGCGTGAAGGCAAGTTGCCGGATGCGCTGTATAAGGCGCGCGCCCATCCGCAATGGTCGTCGCTCAATCCTCACGCCAAGCTGAGCCAAGCCGAGCGCCAAGAGCAGGTCGAAGTCTTGGCGACCAAACTCAATGAGGCTGAGGTTAAGCCGTCTTGATGGGTTGTGTATGCCAGTCGAATGCGAGGAAAGCGTTGCACAAGACCTTAATCGCAAGTTTGTCGCGGTGGTCAGCAACATCATCCCGATCCAAGTCACTGTTGGTAAATGACTCCAGAACCCCATCACTGTCGCCGTCATAACCAGCCGCGCTGTACACCAGCGCGCGTTTACCCTGTAGTGAACAGCACTGGTAAAAATTCAGCTTGATCGCATTGGGCACACCATCTTTCGCCCAGTGACTGACGTGCATCGTCAAGTAACGCCGCCAGGTATCGCCGGGGTTAAACCAGCCTTGCTTCAAAAAGGTATCGACAAAGGCCTTGAGCAACACTTTGTCTTCCGCTGATTTATAGCCATCAGCGTTGATATCGCCGGGTAGCAGGATATCGGCAGCACCGTCAGCCGTAATATCCACGGCCACGGCTTCATGCACCAGTTCGTCAGGTTCGTTGTCGGCCCGCTGAAAAAACTGCAACACCGCCATGTCGGGTTTGCCATTACCGCTTCTGTCCTGAGCGGTGGCTTTCAAGTAACGCATCACAGACTCTCGTTTCATACTGGACATCCCTCGTCGTCAGTAAACCAATTGAACTTCAAAACCGTATCGGCGAGCACTTGCACCAAGCCCTTGTCGACGTCATTGGTGACGCCGTCACGGTTAATATCGAAGTGAATATTCCACTCCAACGCCCCGTCACTATCAAAGTCATAGGCGGCGTTCCATATCACCGGGGTGTTATCGCAAGGGTGAATAGCGCATGGAGGTTTCCTGAAAAGCTAATTCATGCCTCGTGCGCTCACCAGCGCACACAGTCGATGCCCGCTGTAAGAAGGCTCGACATGTGTCGCCCCTTAACGCCAGTTGAACTTCAGATACAGATTGGCCATTGATTGCAGTGCCTTTAGATCCATGGTGTCGAACAGCTCAAGAGGCAGCGCTTCGTCATCCAGTTGCATTACGCCCATGCCGAGGCTATCGCACGCGGTGACGCTGAACTTCAGCCGCTGTTTTTCAATCATGGGTTTTTCGTTCTGATAGAGATCCAAGCGAACTTCGGCGGGGTCGCCTGCGACGGTGAAACGGCTCACATAAAAGTTGATCGAGCGGTTGGGCATGGGTGGACGGCAGAGCCAATTCACTTTCAATACAGCATTGGCAAAATCCTTGAGTAACGCCCTGTCCCTCTCCCCCGAGACACCATTGCCGTCGATGTCACCGGTGATCTGGTAATCGACCAGGCCATCCGCAGATAAGTCGACAGCTGTGGCCTGGCGCACCAGCTCATCCGGCAGCTTTGGCGTGCGTTGAAAAAACAGAAGGTCCACGGTATCCGCCAAAGCATTAGCACTTTGATCCTTCACGGCAACTCTCAAATAACGCATCTAAATCGCTCCCTTAATCAGAGGGCGTACCTTACAGAGTGCGTGGACATTGACTCCATGCGCTGCGTCCGTGTCATCGGTCGGAATCACGCCATTCTTATGAAGGCAACGTCAGTAGCCGCCGAGCCTTGAACTTTAATACCTCCAAGTCCAGTACAGGCACGTGCATTTGCTTGGCCTGCTCATCCCAATCACGCAGGCGCAGGCTGACCTCGCAAAGCGGATCTTGCTCAAAAGCCCGAGCCTCTTCGGCCGTCATCACACCGCCCTGGTAACCCAGGGTACGGCGGCTGGCTTCACTCAAGCGCGCGCAGTAGTCCGGCTGGCTGAAGGTCAGGTAGCGTTTGGCTTGCACGTGGTACTCCACCAGTTTGGCCATGCGCTCGCTGAAGCCTGCGCGGCGCAAATAGTCCGCACCCAGGCGTTCGTGGCTGACCACGCCATAGCCGCCCATGTTCTCACCGCCCTGCCCGCAGAGATGCCCTATGTCGTGGAAAAACGCCGCCAGCACTACCTCATCGTCGAAGCCTTCGGCCATAGCGAGCTGCGCAGCCTGGGACATATGTTCGATCTGCGACACCGGCTCACCGATGTAATCGGCCGCGCCGTGCTGTTCGTATAAGCCGAAGACTTCGGCGATTGCCTGTTCCGGATTCATGATGCGTCTCCCCACAATGCTGTGATATTTCGCTCGGCCATCGCCGGGCCAACGCTCATGCCTACGCCGGAGTGCATCAACGCCGCGCTCACGCCCGGCGCCGCAGGCAGGAATGAAAACGGTGCCGGGCCGCGTGAGCCATAGACACCTTGCCAGCGTTCCACTACCTGGATTTTGCAGCCTAACGTTTGCTCAGCCAGTTCGATCAGCCAGTCATCGACTTGCTCGGCATTGAACGGCGATGCGTCGCTGCCGTAGTCATGGGAGTCGCCGATGATCAGCTCGCCCTGCGGTGTCGGACTGATCAGCAAGTGAATGCCGTGCTCTTGCAGGTGGGGCGCTTCACGCAGGATCTGCGCCTGCACTGGCGCAGCTTCCGGCAGGTCGGCAAACGCGCCGTAGTGCACGCAACTAAGGCCCGTGAGCAATGCGTGTTGCAGGTTCAGGTTGAGCGCAGGCCGGGCGCGCAGCATTTGCAGGCGACAGATGCTCGGGTTGAGCCCGGCAATCGACTCCGCCAACAAGGTTTGGTAGTCATGACCGGAGCATACGATGACCTGCTCACCGCGAAAGCTGCCCGCTGTAGTGTGTACTTGACCAGGCTCAACGTCGCGCACCAGCGTGGAGAAATAGAACTGCACCTTCAATTCCTGGGCCAGATAATTGATCAGCGCCGGGATCGCTTCGCGCGAATACAGTTGCTGATCATCCTTGCCATGCAGCGCGGCACGGTGATGACGAAACTGGCCGCCGTACAGGTCTTTCATCGCCGCGCCTTGCAACAGCTCGACGTTGTAGTCGTGTTCTTGCGCCCGGCCAGCGCAGAAGGCTTCCAGCAGATGTTCTTCGGCTTCGGTGCGGGCGAACAGGTAGGAGCCGTTGCGCTTGAGCTGGATACCGGCCACCTGTGCCCAGTGCGCCCAGATATCACGGCTTTCCTGCGCCAGATCAAGCATCGGCCCTGGGGGTTGGCCGGTGACCAGTGCCTGGCCGAAGTTGCGCACGGAGGCGCCCAGCGGTGTGGCGCTGCGCTCGAAGACCTTGACCTTGAGGCCACGTTTGGCGGCGGCGTAGGCGTGGGACAGGCCGAGGATGCCGGCGCCGATGATTAACAGATCGCTACTCATGTGTTCCTCTCGTTCCCACGCTCTGCGTGGGAATGCATCCAGTGACGCTTTGCGTCACGACTTCCAAGAGCGGACGCGGAGCGTCCAGGGCAGCATTCCAACGCGGAGCGTGGGAACGATGATCAGTTACTGCTTCTCGGACTTTCCGTCATAACGCTTGCGCCATTCGGTCAGGATGCTGTCGCGGTTTTTCGAGGCCCAGGCGAAGTCGTTCTTGATCAAGCGTTGTTCGTAATCAGCCGGCAATTCGGTCTGCGGCTTGGCGATACCCGGCTGGGCGAGGACGGCGAAGTTGTCCTTGTACAGCTCCATCGCAGCGGGGCTGGCGGAGAAGTCGGCAAGTTTTTTGGCCGCATCGGCGTGAGCAGTGCCCTTGATCACCGCAGTCGCTTCGATGTCCCAGCCCAAGCCTTCTTTGGGCAAGATAATGTCCAGCGGCGCGCCTTGGCGTTTGAGCTGCACGGCCGGGTACTCAAACGAAATACCAATCGGGAATTCCCCGGAAGCCGCCAGCTTGCACGGCTTGGAGCCGGAGTGAACGTACTGGCCGATGTTCTGGTGCAGGTCGTCCATGTACTGCCAGCCCTGCTTCTCGCCGAAGGTCTGCAGCCAGGCGCTCACATCCAGGAAACCGGTGCCGGACGACGCCGGGTTGGGCATCACGATCTTGCCCTTGTACTCAGGCTTGGTCAGGTCTTGCCAGCTCACCGGCTTGGTCAGGCCTTGTTTCTCGGCTTCGACAGTGTTGAAGCAGATGGTCGCAGCCCACACGTCCATGCCGACCCAGGCCGGTGGGTTGGCGGCGTCACGGTAGTTTTTGCCGATCTTGTCCAAGTCCTTGGGCGCGTAGCTATCCAGCATGCCTTGCTGATCGAGAATCGCCAGGCTGGAGGCAGCCAGCCCCCACACCACATCCGCCTGCGGGCGGGCTTTTTCGGCCAGCAGTTTGGCGGTGATGATGCCGGTGGAATCGCGCACCCACTTGATATCGATATCCGGGTTGGCTTTTTCGAAGGCCTGTTTGTAGGTCTTCAACTGCTCGGCTTCGAGGGCCGTGTACACCGTCAACTCGGTTTTGGCGGCAAAGGCATTCAGGCTGAATGCGCTGAGTAGAGCAGCGGCCAGGGCCAAGGGCTTGAACATGGAGCACCTCCTTCAGGGACTTTTATTGGCCCGGCGCGGTTTGGCGCCAGGCTTGAGAGCGGCGTAAAGCGCCACGTGAGGCCCACGCCAGCAGCAGCGAGACGCCGGCCGACGTGAACAGGATCAGGGTCGACATGGCCGCAGCGCCGCCCACATTGCCGGCGTCGTCCATGTTCAACACGGCGACGGCGGCGAGGATGGTGTCGGGGCTGTAGAGGAAGATCGCGGCGGACACGGTGGTCATCGCCGACACAAACAGGTAGCGCACGATATCCAGCAGCGCGGGCAGGCAGATCGGCACGGTGACACGCAGATAGTGGCGGTACAGCGGCGCCTTGAGGGACAGCGCAGCGGCTTCGAACTCGGCATCCAGTTGGCGCAACGCGGTGGTTGCGGTCATTTGCGCAGTGGTCAAATAGTGAGCAATGGTGCACACCACCAACAATGTCATGGTGCCGTAGAACACATGCAGCGGGTTGCCGTTGAGGTTGAAGAAGAACACGTAACCCAGGCCCAGCACCAAGCCCGGCACAGCCATCGGCACAAAGCTGAGCATGCGCAGCGCCAGGTTCAGGCCTTTCTGGCCCTTGGTCTTCTCCATCAGGTAGGCGCCGGTGAAGATCAGCACACTGCCGATCAGCGCGGTGCACAGGGCCATGGTCAGGCTGTTGCGATAGGCCAGCCAGCCGCCGCCGGCCGTGTCTTCAAACTGGTAGTGATTGAGCGATAGAGAGAGGTTGTACGGCCAGAACTTCACCAGCGAGGAATACACCGCCATGCCGAACACCAGCAGCAACACGGCGCAGATCAACAACACAATCGCCAGGTAGCAGCCATCTCTTAAGCGCGACGGCGCCGGCTGGAACACTTGGGCGCGGCCGCTCATGGCGTCACCATGACGGCGGCGCAGCCAGGCATCCACAGCAAAGCTGAACAGCGCCGGCAACAGCAACACCATGCCGATCAAGGCGCCGCGACCGAACTGTTGCTGGCCGACCACCGCCTTGTAGGCTTCCAGCGCCAGCACCTGATAATCGCCACCCACCACCACGGGCACGCCGAAGTCGGTGATGGTCAGGGTGAACACCAGGCAAAACGCCGCGAATACCGCCTGACGCGTGGCCGGCCAGGTAATGCTGCGAAACGCTCGGGCCGGGCTGGCGCCCATGCTGGAGGCGGCATCGAACAGGCGCGCATCCGCCAGGGACAGCGCCGACAGCAGAATCATCAAGGCGTGCGGGAAGGTGTAGATCACTTCACCCAGCACAATGCCCCAGAAGCCGTAGATATTGTCCGAGAGCAAACCACGCAACATGCCCTGGTTGCCGAACAGATAGACCAGCGCAATACCCGGCAACATGGACGGGGCCATCAATGGCAGCAGTGACAGGCCGCGCCAGATCGGCTTGCCGGGGATCAGCGTGCGTTGCAGCGCGTAGGCAAACAGGTAGGCCAGCGGTACGACGATGGCCGCCACGCTGAGGGACACTTTCAGGCTATTGCCCAACAACCAATGGAAGTTGGCGCTGGTCACCAGCTCTCGCGCCGCGACCAGCCCGCCGCCCTGCCCGGCTTCGCTGCTGAAGCCGCGCCAGAAGATCGCCAGCAACGGCAACAACACCGCAATGCCCAGCAGGAGTAACCAAAGCAGCTTGCCGCCGACCACAAAAATGCGGTCGCCAAACTCAGCGCGGGAAACCTGACGAGCCACGTGGTCGGGTATCGGCAGACTCATATCAGCAGCCATCTCAGGCAAACACCTGCAGGCTGCGCGGTGGCAAAGCCACCCAGATATCCTGCGCGCCCAGGCGCGGCATGGCTTCGGGGGCCAGTTCGGCCAACAGCGGGTGGCCGGGCAATTGCTCCAGTTCAAAGCTCATGCGGCAACGGTTGCCGAGGAAAGTGATCTCGCGGACCTTGGCCGGGAACAGGTTTTCTTCATGCACCAGCGGGTTGACGCTGATGGCTTCCGGGCGGCAGAACAAGCGGCCGGACTTGGCCTTGCTGGCGCTGTCATCCAGGCGCATGTGCAAGCCGCCGACCTGGGCATGGCTGTCACTGCTGCGGCTGAACGGCAGCCAGTTGCCCTGGCCGACAAATTCCGCCACAAACGGCGTGGCCGGGCGGTCGTAGATTTCCTGGGGCGTGGCGTACTGCTCGACCTTGCCGTTGTTCATCACGGCGATACGGTCGGCCATCAACATGGCCTCGTCCTGGTTGTGGGTGACCATCAGCGTGGTGATGCCCAGGCGCCGTTGCAGTTGGCGCAGCTCGGTACACAGATGCTCACGCACACGGGCGTCGAGGGCCGACATGGGTTCGTCCAGCAACAGCAATGACGGCGCCGGCGCCAGGGCACGGGCCAGGGCCACGCGCTGTTGTTGGCCGCCGGAGAGTTGACCGGGGTACTTTTTTTCACTGCCGACCAGGCCGACCAGTTCGAGCATCTGCCCGACGCGCTTGCGCACTTCGTCGCGACCACTGCCGGTGAGGCCGTAGCCGATGTTCGCTTCGACGGTCAGATTGGGAAACAGCGCGTAAGACTGGAACAGAATGCCGTAGTCCCGCGCCTGCGGCGGCAGCAGGGAAACATCGCGGTTGCCCAGGTAAAGCTCACCGCTGTCCTGGCGCTCCAGGCCGGCGATACAGCGCAGCAAGGTGGTTTTGCCGCAGCCGGACGGGCCTAGCAGGCACACCAGCTCGCCGGCCGCGACCTCCAGGGACACGTTGTCCAGCGCGGTGAATGCGCCGAAGCGTTTCTGGATACCGCGCACCTTCATTGGCGCACCGGGTTGGGTCAGGGCTGTGTTCATGCAAGGCACCTCATCAAACTGATGAAGGCCATGCTAGGCGGGCAATGCGTCCCTCTTGTGGCAGAAAGGCAAAAGGCAGTGATAGTGGTATTGGTGGATTTGGGTGTAAGGCGATCGTTCCCACGCTCTGCGTGGGAATGCACCTTGTGACGCTCCGCGTCACGACATTCAAGCGCAGACGCGGAGCGTCCAGGGCGGCATTCCCACGCGGAGCGTGGGAACGATCAGAGCGGCGACATTTCCTGCGCCAACCCCAGAAACGCCGCCGGCAACCGCGCGCCTTTGCGCTCTTTGAGGCAGTACAAATACTCGGGAATCTGCGGTGCATTCTCGATGGTCAGCACCCGCAGTTGTGGGTCATGGGGCACTTCCTGGCGGGCAATGATGCTGATGCCGATGTTGCGCAGCACCGCCTCGCGAATCGACTCACGGCTGCCGATTTCCAGCAACGGCCCGTAACTCACGCCGGCGCCCTGCAACATCTCTTCAGTCAACCGCCGCGTGGTGGAACCGGCTTCGCGCATCAGCAGCGTATGCCCGGCCAGCGCACTCAGTGGCACATGTTCAAGCTTGGCCAGGGGATGATTGCGATGCACCGCCAGTACCAGCGGGTCGGTGCCCATCACGCGGCGGATCAGGCGTGGGTCTTCGAGCAGTTGCGAGGAGGCCGCGACATCGACGCGGTAATCGTCCAGTGCTTCGAGCACTTGTTGGGAATTGCCGATTTCCACCGAGACGTCCACATGGGGCAGGCGTTCGCGAAAGGCTTTGACCAGATCGAGGATGTAATACGGCGCCGTGGCGGCAATCCTCAAAGCGCCCTGGACCTGGCCAGTATTGCGCAGGAAAAACTCGATATCGGCCTCTTGCTGCAACAGCGCCTTGACCATCGGCAGCAGGCGCGCGCCGTCGTCACTGACGGTGAGGCGCCGCCCGCCGCGGTAGAACAGTTCAACGCCGTATTGGCTTTCCAGGTTGCGAATCTGGGTGGTGACGGTGGGCTGGCTCAAGCCGAGTTTTTTCGCCGCCTGGGTAATGCTGCCCAGGCGGGCGACCATAAAAAACGCCTTTAACTCAGCACTCAGCACACCGCCCTCTCATCCTCTATTTGCGCAACAGGCGCAGACCGTTGAATACCACCAGCAGGCTCACGCCCATGTCCGCGAACACCGCCATCCACATGGTCGCCATGCCCAGGAAGGTGACTGCCAGGAAGATCGCCTTGATCACCAACGCCAGGGCGATGTTCTGCTTGAGGATACTCGACGTTTGCCGCGACAGACGAATGAATGCCGGAATCTTGCGCAGATCATCGTCCATCAGCGCCACGTCGGCAGTCTCGATTGCCGTGTCAGTGCCGGCTGCGGCCATGGCAAAGCCGATTTCGGCGCGGGCCAGGGCCGGGGCGTCGTTGATGCCGTCGCCGACCATGCCTACCCGGCGGCCTTGGCCGTAGAGGGTTTCAATGGCTTGCAGCTTGTCGGTGGGCAACAGATCGCCCTGGGCCTGATCAATGCCAACCTGCGCCGCAATCGCCTGGGCGGTGTGGGTGTTGTCGCCGGTGAGCATCAGGGTCTTGATGCCCAGCGCGTGCAGTTGCTGGATGGCTTCGCGGCTGCTGTCTTTTACCGTGTCAGCCACGGCGAACAACGCCAGCGGGCCGGACTTGTCGAGCAGCAGCACCACGGACTTGCCTTGTTTTTCCAGGGCGAACAGCTTTTCTTCCAGCGCCGGCGAGCACAGGCCCAGGTCTTCCACCAGACGGTGGTTGCCCAAGTGGTAGGTTTCGCCGTTGATGTCGCCACGCACACCGCGACCTGGCAAGGCCTCGAAGTTATCCACAACGTGGCTTGGCAAGTTTTTATCCACAGCTGCCTTGGCGATGGCCAGCGACACCGGGTGGTCGGAGCGCCCGGCCAGGCTGGCCGCCAAGGCGGGTGCGCTGTCTTCGACGTTGGGGAACAGCGCCAGGTAATCGGTTTGCACCGGTTTACCGTGGGTGATGGTGCCGGTCTTGTCGAGGGCCAGGTAGTCGAGCTTGTAACCACCCTCCAGGTACACGCCGCCCTTGATCAGGATGCCTTTGCGCGCCGCAGCCGCCAGGCCGCTGACGATGGTCACCGGGGTGGAAATCACCAGGGCGCATGGGCACGCGACCACCAGCAATACGAGGGCGCGGTAGATCCAGTCGAACCACACGCCGGCCATGAACAACGGTGGGATAATCGCCACGCCCAAGGCAAACAGGAAGACTGCCGGGGTGTAGACCTTCGAGAAGCTGTCGACAAAGCGCTGGGTCGGCGCCCGTGCGCCCTGGGCCTGTTCCACCGCGTGAATGATGCGCGCCAGGGTCGAATTGTTCGCCGCTGCGGTGACCTTGTACTCAAGGGAACCGGCCTGGTTGATGGTGCCGGCGAAGACCTTATCGCCTACGGTTTTTTCAATCGGCAGGCTTTCGCCGGTGATCGGCGCCTGATCGATGGTGGATTGGCCGGCAGTAACTTCACCGTCCAGGCCTATGCGTTCGCCGGGTTTTACCCGCACGATCGCGCCCAATTCAATACTTTTTACCTCCTGTTCAAGCCACGAACCATCGGCCTGCTGAACCGTGGCCTGTTCCGGCGTCATTTGCATCAGGCCGCTGATGGCATTACGCGCACGGTCCAGAGACTTGGCTTCGATCAACTCGGCCACCGTAAACAGGAACATCACCATGGCCGCTTCCGGCCACTGGCCGATCAGGATCGCACCAGTTACCGCGATACTCATCAGCGCGTTGATGTTCAGGTTGAGGTTTTTCAGGGCGATCCAGCCCTTTTTATAGGTGGTGAGGCCGCCGCTGAGGATCGATACCAGCGCCACCAAGGCAATTACCCAGGTCGGTGCCACGCCCGTGAAATGCAACACTTCGGCGCCCAATGCACCTACGCCGGACACCGCCAACGGCCACCAATGTTTCTTGGCAGGCGGCGCGGCAGCAGGTGTCCCCTCTTCGATAGGGTCGGCTTGCATGCCGATGGATTTGATCGCCGCGATGATCGGCGCAGTGCTCGGCAGGTCATGGGTGACGCCGAGGATGCGGTTGATCAGGTTGAATTCCAGCTGCTGCACACCGGCAAGCTTGCCCAGTTTGTTCTGGATCAGCGTCTGTTCGGTGGGGCAGTCCATGGCTTCGATGCGGAAAGTGCTCAGGCGCGAGCCGGCCGTCGGCGCTTCGCTGAGCGTAACCACAGCAGGCGCTACCTTGCTGGAACAGCAGGAATCGCCATGGCTGCCATGCTCATGCTTTTTGACCGGGGTCAGCGTGGCGCCGTGGTCGTGGCTATGTTCGTGGCTATGGTCATGATCATGGTCGTGCTTGTGATCATGTTTTTTCGGGGTGTGGATGGAATCGCTCATTCTGTCGCGTCCGTAAAGGTGCCTGTTGCCAAGTAAAGACCCTGTAGCCACTATAGGGTCAAGCACCCATTTGGAGATTGCTGCGATGAAGATCGGTGAATTGGCCAAACTGACCGATTGTCAGGTGGAAACCATCCGTTATTACGAAAAAGAAGGCCTGCTGCCGCCCCCGGCGCGCACCGATGCCAATTATCGCGTGTACACCCAGGCGCACACCGAGCGGCTGATCTTTATCCGCAACTGCCGCAGCCTGGACATGACGCTTGAAGAAATCCGCAGCCTGCTGGGGCTGCGCGACAGCCCGCAGGACCAGTGCGAGAGTGTGAATGCGTTGATCGACGAGCATATCCACCATGTGAAAGCGCGGATCGATGGGCTGTTGGCGTTGCAGGCGCAATTGCTCGACCTGCGCCAACGCTGCGGCGGTGGGCCGGATCTGGTCCAGTG
>NZ_VBVZ01000659.1 GCF_005863185.1 Pseudomonas edaphica | reverse complement strand
GGCCCTCGACAAAGGGCAAAAAACCTCTTTGCTGCGGGTTATACAGCGCGTCCGCCGTGCCGACCCGGGCCACCCCGGTACGCGAGAAACACAGGTCCGCCTGGCGCCTGTGCACAGTTTCGGCGTAGGGCCGGTATTCATACGCGAACACTGCAATCGCCAGTTGCGCCTCACCGGCCAGTTGCTGCAAAGCCTCCAGGGTCGGGGGAGCGGCGCCGTAGACATAATTGAGGACGTGCTCGATTTCAGCGGCTGTGGGGAAGGCCGTGAGCGTTTTACCCTTGACAGCGGTGACCACATGAGGCGAGGCGAAGGCATGAAACAGCAGGCTGTCGGCCGGGTGCCCTGGCTCTATGCCGCGTGTGGCATCAGCGGAAAAATCCTCAAAGCCTGGCTGGGTGCGATCAATCTGCACAGGCCTGGCGAGTTCCTCACGCAGGCTTGTCGAGGTGATGTCCAGGCCGTGGTGCAGCAACAGGTCATGCCATCCTGCTGAGGCCAGGCGTGTGCAAGCGCGTTCTACATCGCTGATCAAGGACATCACGCCCCCTCCGATAGAAACCAGGGGAAAGGGTAAGCAAAGGGGGCATGCGCGGTAACTGACCGAACGGCTAGGTTACCGCCCGGGGGCTTCTTGAGGATGGCGAGTGATCGCGCGCCTAATTCAGCGTGTAAACGTCCTGTTTAGGCATGAAAAAACGCGAAAAGAGTTCGGACTGCGATTTGATGTTGAGCTTGGTGTAGATATTGCGCCGGTGCACCTTGATGGTTTCTGTCGACAGCGCCAGTTTGCCGGCGATTTCTTTATTGGAAAAACCACTGAGCAGCAACTTGAGCACGTCCTTCTCGCGCGTGGTGATCTGCGTGCCCAACTGCACAATGGCTTCGGACCAGGGCGGCGGCTCACTGAGGTTTTTTTCTTCATCGACTTCAAAACACATGCGTTGATGCATCAAGGCCATGACCCACGGCTTGATGATATCCAGTGTGGTGATCTGTTCCGGGGTGTAGCGCGTGTTACTGCCAAATGAAATACACAGGGTTCGATCCGCGTCGAGCTGGACGTTGTACTGCACCTCATCGACGGACACGTACCGGGCGAAATACTGATGGTAGTACTCGGTGGTCAGGAAGTGCTCGGGGGCAATGTCTGACAGATGGAAAAAACCGCTCTGCGGGTTTTCACGGTTGGCAATGTAAAACGGGTCCAGCAGGTAAAGGCCTTTTACATACAGTTGCGTCAGGGCGTCGACTTCGTCGGCATCCGCAACCTCGGTCACGCTGACGACGTTGACTTGCTGGTTGCTGAACACCAGGACCACCCAATTGTCGATCTGCACATACTCATTCAACACGCGAACCAGTGAGCTCCAGAAGGCTGGGCGGTTCAGCTCCATGATGAGTTTGCCGGCTGACCGGTGCCAGGCGAGGTTGTGAAGGTCGAGTGACATGGACTACCCCTTTTGGGTTAGGGATTCATGGGGCTGAGCTAAGTATTTGTAGGTATTTACTATTCGACGACGCCGGGTATATTCACCCACCAGCGTTGATGGCCATGAAGGCCTGTCGTTTTTGACAAGGATAGTTATATGAATAAATCACATTTGCGAGCCATTTTTTTAGCCTCGCTTGTCTTTGTCGGGGCCAGCACGCCCGCAGCGGCGGCAGAACCCCGGGTTAACCTGTACAACTGGTTCGGGTTGATCGCACCCCAGACCCCGAAGGAATTCGAGCAGGCAACCGGCACCAAGATGCACATCGATACCTTCGACAGTGCCGAGGTCATGCAAAGCAAGGCCATGGCCGGGCGCACGGGGTATGACGTCGTCGTCGCCACCTCCAACGTATTGCCAAGCCTGATCCAGGCGGGTGTGCTGGCCCCGCTGGACCGCAGCCAACTGAGCAACTATGCGCATATCGACCCGGAAATGCTGGCCTTGCTCGCCACTAACGATCCAGGCAACCAATATGCGATTCCGTACCTGTGGGGCACCACCGGCATTGGTTATGACGTGGATAAGGTCAACGCCGCACTCGGTGAAAACGCCCCGGTGGACAGTTGGGACTTGATCTTCAAAGAAGAAAACATCAGCAAGCTCAAGTCCTGCGGCGTGGCGATGCTCGACTCGCCGAGTGAAATCATCTCCATCGCCTTGCATTACCTCGGCCTGCCGAGCAACAGCCAGAACCCTGAGGATTACCAGAAGGCCCAGGCGCTGCTGCTGAAAATCCGCCCTTATGTTCTCTACTTCGACTCCTCCAGAACCGACGCCGACTTTGCCGATGGCAATATCTGCGTGGTCGTGGGCTGGGCGAGCGGGGCACTGACGGCTCAGGCCATCAATGAGAAAAACCACACTGGCCGCAAGATCGCCTATAGCTTGCCGCGCGAGGGTGGGTTGGTCTGGTCGGAAAACTTTGTGTTGCTCAAAGATGCACCGAACGCAAAGGCCGGCATGGCGTTTATCAATTACATGCTTGAACCCGATGTGATTGCCAAGAGCTCCAACCACACGCTGTACCCGAATGCCAACAAGGACGCCACCGCGCTGGTTGAGCAGAAGTTGCGCGATAACCCGTGGATTTATCCGTCCAAAGCCACCATCGCCACGCTGGTGCCGCTTGAGCCGTTGCCGTTGAAGCTGGAGCGAATTCGCACGCGAGTGTGGACCAAGGTCAAGAGCGGTACGTGACGGGCTGAGTGAGGCCCTGGAGCTTTCGCAGAGATCCCAGAGAGGGAGATAAATCATGGCCCGACGTGATGACCCGTGCGATGTGAAATCGGACGATTATCAGGCGTACAAGGAGATTGAGGAGCAGATCGGTCACTGTACGCCGGAGCAGGCCTGGGCCATGTATTACGTCTCGACCGTGACGGTGCGTGAACACGTTACGCGGGCGGTCATGGAGCATATCGGCAGGGGTAATCGGGCGCTGCTGCTGGAGTTTCCTGAGTTGGCGCGGGTGCAAGAGCGGTCTCGTTTGATGCTTCCTCTTTGAGGGGGGGCTTTTTCAGGTCTTTTGAGGCGGTCTTAGGGGCGGTGGTTTTGAGTGTATATCCGTTGCTGCGGTAACGGCGGCTTAGGGTTCCGCCCTTACGGCGGGTCACTTTTGGCAAACGCCCGGAATGCCGGCCCAGCCAAAAGTAACCACTGAATACACTGAAAAACTGCTTTTCTGTGGGAGCTGGCTTGCCTGCGATGCAGGCACCTCGGTGTGTCAGGCACACTGAGTTGATGCCATCGCAGGCATCTCAGTGTCTTTGGGAGAC
>NZ_VBVZ01000658.1 GCF_005863185.1 Pseudomonas edaphica | reverse complement strand
CCCACATGGACCGAGGTGCTTCAGTTAGATTGCAGTGGCTTTGAGGTCGCGGTAGCTTGCACCCGGATGGTTTGGGGCCAGCCGCGCACCGTCGCCGAATAGCTTTTCGCGCAGGGTGCCCTGGGCGTACTCGGTCTTGTACACGCCGCGCTTTTGCAACTCCGGCACGAGCAGGTCCACGGCGTCGATGAAGGTTTCATGGGTCAGCGCGTATGCCAGGTTAAAACCATCCACGTCGGTCTCTTCGACCCACTCCTGCAACAGGTCGGCCACGGTTTCCGGGCCGCCCACGAACAACGGGCCAAAGCCGCCGATGCCAACCCAATCGGCCAGTTCATTGGGCGTCCAGACCTTGTTCGGGTCCGCCGTGGAGAAGGCTTCCACCGCCGATTGAATCGCGTTGGTGTGTACATGCTTGAGCGGCTCATCGGGCTTGAACTGGCTGAAGTCGATGCCGGTCCAGCCGGAGATCAGCGCCATTGCGCCCTCGTAGCTGACGTAGGATTTGTATTCGTCAAACTTGGCTTTGGCCTTGGCATCGGTCTCGCCAACGATCACCGTTTGCAAGTTGAAGATCAGGATTTTCTTCGGATCTCGCCCGGCCTCAGCGGCTCGGCGGCGGATGTCGGCGACGGTTTTTTTCAGCAGCACCTTGGACGGTGCGGCCACGAACACGCACTCGGCCTGTTCGGCGGCAAACTGCTTGCCACGGCTGGAGGCACCAGCCTGGTACAACACCGGCGTGCGTTGCGGCGACGGCTCGCAGAGGTGAATGCCGGGCACCTGGAAGTGTTTGCCGACATGGCGTATCTCGTGGATTTTGCTCGGGTCGCTGAAAATGCGACGCTCGCGATCACGCAGCACGGCGCCCTCTTCCCAACTGCCTTCCCAGAGTTTGTAGCAAACCTCCAGGTATTCCTCGGCATAGTCGTAGCGCGCATCGTGTTCGGTCTGGGCTTTCTGACCGAGGTTCTTGGCGCCGCTTTCCAGGTAGGACGTGACGATGTTCCAGCCGACACGCCCTTTGGTCAGGTGGTCGAGGGTCGAGAGCCTGCGGGCGAACGGATACGGATGTTCAAATGACAAAGAAGCGGTCAGGCCAAACCCCAGGTGTTCGGTGACCAACGCCATCGGCGCAATCAGCGACAGCGGGTCGTTGACCGGCACTTGTGCAGCCTGGCGAATCGCCGCGTCGCCATTGCCGTTGTACACGTCGTAGATGCCCAGCACGTCGGCGATAAACAGGCCGTCAAACTTGCCACGCTCAAGAATTTTGGCGAGGTCCGTCCAGTACTCCAGATCCTTGTACTGCCACGAGCGGTCACGCGGGTGCGCCCACAAGCCGGGAGATTGATGGCCTACGCAGTTCATGTCGAAGGCATTCAAGCGGATTTCACGGGACATCAAAGCACTCCGTTGAGGTGGTAGTTGCCGACGATCTGATATTTGCGCCGCAGTGGGTCGTCGAGGGTCGACGCCAGCGCGGTACGTTGGCCGGTGAGTTCAAATTCGGCATTACTGGCGGCAATCAAGGCTTCGGCGGCGGCGATTTGTGCTTCGGTCAACGCCACCGGGCTTGGGTGGGTTTCAGCGCGTTCAAACAAGGCGGCGGCTACGTC
The DNA here is from genome assembly GCF_005863185.1 of Pseudomonas edaphica. Lineage (GTDB taxonomy): Bacteria > Pseudomonadota > Gammaproteobacteria > Pseudomonadales > Pseudomonadaceae > Aquipseudomonas > Aquipseudomonas edaphica. The sequence goes on along the minus strand of NZ_VBVZ01000658.1, from coordinate 1,670 downwards.
GACGCGGATCTGCAAGTCGCCAAAGCGGCTGATCACGTACGGGTCATCGCTGGCGTGTACAAACCGTCGGGTACTTTCCAGCAGTTGGCGCGCTTGATTCAGGGCGGTCATGAATAAATATCCTCAGTTCCAGGCGTGGCGCGCAGGCTTCACGCCGTTGAGCACGAAGTTGCCAATCAGGTGGTATTTCCAGCGGGCCGGGTCATGCAGGGTGTGGGTGCGTGCGTTGCGCCAGAAGCGGTCGAGGTTGTGCTTGCCGGTGACCGAGCGGGTGCCGGCCAGTTCGAAGAGTTTGCTGCTGGCGAGCAAGGCGGTTTCGGCCGACAGCACTTTGGCCTGGGCGACCACCAGCGAGGCGTTGGCGACTGTGTCTTCGTTGGGCTCGGCCAGGGCCAGGTCGACAGCCTTGCCGGCCCTGGCAAGGATCGCTTCGGTGCCGTGCACGCGCCATTGCAGATCGCCAATGGCCGCGATGGTGAACGGGTCTTGCCAGCCGTGATCCTGTTGGCTGTCGATCCAGGGCCGCGCCTGGCGGGCGTAGATTTTTGCCTGTTCGAGGGCACCCAGGGCGATGCCGGTGTCGACGGCAGCCTGGATAATCTGCGAGATCGGGCCGTTGGCGGTGGGCTGGTCGAAGGCTTGGTGCGCAGGAATGATCGCGCTAAGGGGCACGCTGACGCCGTCGAGGGTCACGCCGCCACTGGCGGTGGTACGCTGGCCGAAGCCGTCCCAGCTATCAATCACGGTTAGGCCCGGCGCATCGCGTTCGACAAAGGCAATAAACGCCTGGCCGTTCTCGTTGTTGCCGACCGTGGGCACGAGGTGGGCAAACAGCCCGCCGGTGCAGTAGAACTTCTCGCCATTGATAGAGGCCGTGTCGCCGTCAAAACGAATCTGAGTGTCGAAGGTGCCGGCGTTTTTGCTCTTGGCTTCAGAAAAGGCATTACCGAAACGATAGCCGGCCAAGACCTTGCCGAAATAGTGACGCTTTTGTTCCTCGCTGGCGGTTTGCAGCAGGATGTCCACCACGCCCAAATGATTTTGTGGGATTTGCCCCAGCGACGGGTCGGCGGCGGAGATCAACTTGATCACCTCGGCCACCGTTACATAAGACACCTCGGCGCCGCCGTAGGCCTTGGGAATGGTGATGCCCCACAAGCCGCTGGCAGAAAACTCATCAAGCTCGGCCACCGGCAGGCGCCGCTCGCGGTCGCGCACGCTGGCGTCAACGGCAAAGCGCGCGGCCAAGCGCGTCGCGACTTCAATGGCTTCGGCATCCGAGCGGATGATATGGGCAGGTTGTTGAGGGTGGGCTGACATGGGCCGACTCCAGGCTCCGATGGGTTACCGGAGCAATTGCAGGAGTCATGCCTGAATTTAATCGTCAGCAAAATCAGGCGGTTGCTGGCTTTAAGAGGCTGTTGAGCGCGTTTCAAACCAACAAAGTGTGCATCCACTGTTGCCGGGCCAACAGTTAGATCACCACGTTGCGCACAAACCGCACGGCAACATCGCCGTCATTGCGATAGCCGTGCACGTTGCGGCTGGCGAACATGTAGAACTCACCGGCCGCCACGTGTTTTTGTTCCTCGCCCACCAGCAAGGTCAGGCAGCCTTCGAACACAAACAGCTGCACGCTCCAGCCGTCCGGGTCGGGGTCGGGGCTGTAG
>NZ_VBVZ01000657.1 GCF_005863185.1 Pseudomonas edaphica | reverse complement strand
TTGACTATCAGTCTGACTCCACAAGCACCCACACGAATTGCTTGATTCAGTTGTTAAAGAGCGGTTGGTTAAGATCTTTCGTCTCAACCGAGGCGCGCATTCTACAGCAGCCTCATTTGCTGTCAAGTGATTATTTTCAGAAGCTTTCGAAGAATTCTTCAACAACTTCAACCACTTGCGCTTACGATCTCTCGTTAGCGGGAGGCGAATTCTACAGCGTTACACGCTGCTGTCAACACCTCTTTTTCAACTTCCTTTTGGCTTCGATGAACTGAAGCAACTTGCTGCCGAAAACTTCGTAACTCGTTGTTTACCAAGGAGTTTTCCGTTTCGACTGCGCCGGAAGTGGGGCGAATTATAGACAGATATAAAACGCCGTCAACACTTAATTTAGATTCTCTATCAAAAACCCCAAAAAGCCCTATCCTTTTCTATATAAAGAGGACAGCAACCAGAGCTGAGCAATATATTGCTCAAAAGCCGCCAGTTAAGCATCATAGCCGCTCTGCTTCTTTACCACGACTTCGGACACCCGCCCCAATGACCACTCCACCTCGCAGCCTGGCCTCGGCATTGTTCCCGGTCGGCCTGCTGTTGATCGCCATGGCCTCCATCCAGTCGGGTGCCTCGCTGGCCAAGAGCATGTTCCCCATCGTCGGCGCACAGGGCACTACTACTCTGCGGCTGATTTTCGCCAGTGTGATCATGCTGCTGCTGTTACGCCCATGGCGCGCCAAGCTCACGGCCAAGTCCCTGCGCACTGTCATCGTCTACGGCATGGCATTGGGCGGCATGAACTTCCTCTTCTATATGTCCTTGCGTACAGTCCCCCTGGGCATCGCAGTAGCGCTGGAATTCACCGGCCCGCTTGCCGTGGCTATCTATGCCTCGCGCAGGGCGGTGGACTTTGTATGGATCGGTCTCGCGGTCGCGGGCCTGCTGTTGTTGATCCCCACCGCAGAAACCAGCACCGGCATCGACTTGATCGGCGCCGCTTATGCACTGGGCGCTGGCGTTTGCTGGGCACTCTATATCCTGTTTGGGCAAAAAGCCGGCAACGACAACGGCGTGCAAACCGCCGCCCTCGGCGTGATGATCGCCGCTTTGTTCGTGGCGCCGATCGGCATCGTCCATGCCGGCGCCGCACTGCTGACGCCCTCGCTGATTCCCCTTGCTATCGGTGTAGCCATCCTGTCCACCGCTTTGCCCTATACCCTGGAAATGGTCGCGCTTACTCGCCTGCCCGCTCGCACCTTCGGCACCTTGATGAGCATTGAGCCCGCATTCGGCGCGCTCTCCGGTCTGTTCTTCCTGCAGGAGCACTTGTCCCTCGCGCAATGGCTGGCAATCACCTGCATTATCTTCGCCTCCGTCGGTGCCACACTGACGATGCGCAACGAATCCAAACCGTTGGTGCCAGCCGATTGATTCTCATCGCAGGCAGCTCTGGCATTTGCCGCTCATTTAGGCCATGTTTAAGCCGTAAACGAATGTCTTTCATGGAGAATTTCGACAGGGACAGCTGAACGCTACAATCGAGAGCGAGTTAAGCCTGCATCGAGCCTTTTCGCGACGCGGCTATAAGGATAGTAATGAAACGAATTTTGATACTGTTACTGGTCGTGGGCATTGCTGGCTGTGCTGCGACCACCAAGACAGAAGTGAAACGGGGCAAAAAAGGCATGCACATCAACTGTTCCGGCCTGTCCTCCTCCTGGGACCAGTGCTACACCAGTGCAGCCAACTCCTGCGGCGCCAAGGGCTACCGGGTTATCGCCAAGTCCGGTGACAATTCCGAAGAGCCAGGCGACTATCCTTTCGGTATCAACCCTGCCGGCTACACCAGCCGCAGTATGATCGTCATCTGTAAATGACCGCCCGAGCAGTCCTCTTCCGGCTGCTCCTTTCTCTTTACACGCCCTTCGCTCTGCTGCGGCTACACTCCTGCCCGACACTCGAGCAACGGAGTTCCCATGACACCCAACAAAAAAATCGTATTGGTGGTTGGTGCCGGTGATGCAACCGGTGGCGCCATTGCCCGACGCTTTGCCCGTGAAGGCTATGTAGCCTGCGTCACCCGTCGCAGTGCCGATAAACTACAGCCCTTGGTCGAGAGCATTCAGGCGGCGGGCGGAGAAGCCCACGGTTTTGCCTGTGATGCGCGCAAAGAAGATGAGGTGATCGCGCTGGTTGAGCAGATAGAAACCGAGCTTGGCCCCATCGAAGCTTTCGTCTTCAATATCGGCGCTAACGTGCCGTGCAGCATCCTCGAAGAAACCGCGCGCAAATATTTCAAAATCTGGGAGATGGCCTGCTTCTCCGGGTTCCTGAATGCCCGCGAAGTCGCTAAACGCATGGTCACCCGCGAACGCGGCACTATTGTGTTCACCGGCGCCACTGCCGGGCTGCGTGGCGGTGCAGGGTTTGCCGCATTCGCCGGCGCCAAACACGGTATCCGTGCGCTCGCGCAAAGCATGGCGCGGGAATTGGGGCCCAGGAACATCCATGTGGCCCACGTGGTGGTCGACGGCGCTATCGACACAGATTTTATTCGCGACAATTTCCCGCAAAAATACGCGCAGAAAGATCAGGACGGCATCCTCAACCCCGAACACATCGCCGACAACTATTGGTACCTGCATAGCCAACCACGCGACGCCTGGACCTTCGAACTGGACCTGCGCCCCTGGAGTGAACCCTGGTAGGCACGCCGCCTCCATCAAGAACAACAATAAGCAGCGAGAATCGACGATGAGTAAAACCCTGGAATTTTTTTTCGACCTCGGCAGCCCGGCCACTTACCTGGCCTATACGCAATTGCCTGCGCTTTGCGCCGAGACCGGTGCGCAACTGGTGTATCAACCCATGCTGCTGGGTGGCGTGTTCAAAGCCACCGGCAACGCCTCCCCCATCAGCGTGCCGGCCAAAGGTCGTTACATGTTTGATGACTTGGCGCGATACGCCAAACGCTACAACGTGACGCTCAAGTTCAACCCGCACTTCCCGATCAATACCCTGGTGCTGATGCGTGCCGTCATGGGTGTCCAGATGCGCCAGCCCGAGCGCTTCCAGGCCTTCATCGACTGCCTGTTTCGGGCCATTTGGGTCGAAGGTCGACATCTGGGCGACCCCGCCGTCGTGGCCGCCGTGCTGAGTGAGGCCGGTTTCGACCCAGAGGAAGTCCTGAACCTGGCCAACGATGAAAAGGTAAAAGCCGCCCTCAAGGACAAAACCGAACAGGCTGTTCAGCGCGGGGTATTCGGTGCACCCAGTATGTTTGTAGGCAATGACCTGTTCTTCGG
>NZ_VBVZ01000656.1 GCF_005863185.1 Pseudomonas edaphica | reverse complement strand
GCTACACCTGTGCGGGCTGGCAGGCCGCTATCGCAGGCAAGCCAGCTCCCACATTGGATTTGTGATGGGCTTAGGGTTGTTGCTTACGCCCCGCCATATGCTTCAAGTACCCCACCAGCAAATCCAACTCGCCATCGGGCAGCACACTGGCGTTAAACGCCGGCATCTTCGCCTGTGGCCAATGCCGCAAGCTCTGCGGGTCGCGGATGTAACGCTTGAGGAAATCCCCGCTGAAATACTCGGTGGGGTTGTAGGGAATATTCAAGTCCGGCCCCACCTGCGCATCGCCGGCGCCATTGAGCCGATGACACGCCAGGCAATTCTTCTGAAACAGCGCAAAGCCCTGGTTGACCGGGTCATTCGCCGCCAACTTCGGGTCAGGCAACAAGGCCGGAAAACGCTCAGCCACCGTCTTCAATTGCTTGATCTCGGACACCTGGAACGGCCACTGTTCAGGGCTGATATGCCCGGCTTGCGGGTCGGTCCATACCAGATAAAACGGCCCGGCACTCGGTTTACCGTCTGCCAGTGCAGGCCACGGCTGGGCCGGGTCTTCCACTGCCAGCCAGGCGCGGGCACCGTGTTTCTCCAGAAGCGGCGCGGCTGTCAGTTCTGCGGCGAACCCATCCAGGGCCACGGCTTGCAGATGGTTCGCAGGCGTGAGACCCGGTAGCAGAGAGGCCAGCGGCACGGCGCGATAGGTCATAGTGCGCTTGTAGGAAACGTCATCGACGATCTGCACCGTCTGCGCATCCGGGTGCTTGAGCAGCTCAGCGGTCTGCCAGGTCTTGCGGGTGTGGTCGAGTTCGATGGTCAATTGCGCGGCCGTTGCCGGCAGGGCCAACAGCAAAGCGAGGAAGGCAAGGATCGGTTTCAAGGGAGAGCCCGGTTCTAGGTGGCGGTGGCGCCCACAATACCGGAAAGCTGCGCGCAAAAAGACAGCCCCTGCAACAGGACCGCTATGCGCAATGTCCTGGCAGGTGCTGCCAAAAGCTGCAGTCCTGGTGCTGTGTGTGCACGGAATCTGGAGGCTGAATCGTCACCCGATAACCTTGGTTAAATTGGGCAGGATCAGAATCAGTGTGGTGGCGAACAGAATAAGTCCCGCCTGACGTACTTTCGAATGTTTAAACATGGCTGACTGCCTTTTGTTGTTATTCCTGAGCGTCAAATGCGTGCCGATAAATTTCAGTATCGCGATGTGACGTTGCACTTTTCTTACAACTGCCCCAGCAAAACCCGGCAGCAGCTTCCTACTGATTCAACCTTAGAGCCCTCGTTCTTCGCGGCTTAGATCCATTTCATATCAGCTAATCAGTATTTGCGCTAAAAACGGCATGAGGCTTAGTGCCATCTTGGCGCCAGCCCTAGGGCTAGACAGCTAAAACGATTAATCAGCGGTTTCCCATAGCTGCCTACCGTTCGTCCGAGCGAGGGGGTCAAAAGCAATGAGCGCATCGGTCATTGAAACCGTGTCAATCGGGCCTGAAGGTAGGCACACACGCACTGGCTGCTCGAGGATGTCATGACCCAAGCTTTGATCTTTGATGCGATACGTACGCCCCGTGGCAAAGGCAAGGCCGATGGTGCCCTGCACAGCGTCAAACCGGTCAACCTGGTGGCGGGCCTGCTGACGGCGCTGGCGCAACGCAGCGACCTCGACACGCGCCAGGTAGATGACATCGTCCTTGGCTGCGTCACCCCGGTGGGTGACCAGGGCGCCGACATTGCCAAGACCGCTGCACTGGTGGCCGACTGGGACGTCAGCGTTGCTGGCGTGCAGATCAACCGCTTCTGCGCCTCGGGCCTCGAAGCGGTGAACCTTGGCGCAATGAAAGTGCGCTCGGGCTTCGAAGACCTGGTGGTGGTCGGCGGTGTCGAGTCCATGTCCCGCGTGCCTATGGGCAGCGACGGCGGCGCCTGGGTGCTCGACCCGCAGACCAATCTGCACAGCCACTTCACGCCACAAGGCATTGGTGCGGACCTGATCGCTACACTCGAAGGCTTCACCCGCCAGGACGTCGACACCTTCGCCCTACAGTCCCAGCAGAAAGCGGCCAGGGCTCGTGCAGACGGTTCCTTCAACAAGTCGCTGATTGCGGTGCAGGATCAGAACGGCATCGTGCTGTTGGACCATGATGAATTTATCCGTGGTGACTCCACCCTCGAAGGCCTCGGCAAGCTCAAGCCAAGCTTCGAAATGATGGGGCAGATGGGGTTCGACGCCACCGCGCTGCGGGTCTACAGCCATGTGGAGCGTATCCACCATGTACACACGCCCGGCAACAGCTCCGGCATTGTCGACGGCGCTGCGTTGATGCTGATCGGCTCCGAGGCCAAGGGCCGTGAATTGGGCCTGCAACCACGGGCGCGCATCGTCGCTACGGCGGTGACCAGCACCGACCCGACCATCATGCTCACCGGCCCCGCACCGGCGACGCGCAAGGCGTTGGCCAAAGCCGGTCTGCGCGTTGAAGACATCGACCTGTTCGAAGTCAACGAAGCGTTTGCTTCTGTGGTTCTCAAGTTCATCAAAGACATGGGCATCGACGCCGCCCGAGTCAACGTCAACGGCGGCTCCATCGCCATGGGCCACCCGCTGGGCGCCACCGGCTGCGCGATCCTCGGCACCCTGCTCGACGAGCTGGAGGTGCGTCAGCAGCGCTACGGCCTGGCCACCCTGTGTGTCGGCGGTGGCATGGGCATCGCCACCATCATCGAACGCCTCTGAGCCCAAGGAATTTGTCATGACCGAAGCCATTCGTTACGAAAAAGGCCAGGACCAGATTGTGGTGCTGACCCTCGACATGCCCGGCCAGAGCGCCAACACCATGAACGGCGTGTACCGGGAGGCCATGGCGGCCATCGTCACACGCCTTGAGGCGGAAAAGGCCAACATCGCCGGCGTGGTTATCACCTCGGCGAAGAAGACTTTTTTCGCCGGTGGCGACCTCAATGAACTGATCAAAGTCGACAAAGCCCACGCCAAGGCTTTCTACGACAGCGTGCTGGTGTTGAAGGCGCAACTGCGCCGCCTGGAAACTCTCGGTAAACCGGTGGTGGCCGCGATCAATGGCGCAGCGCTGGGCGGCGGTTGGGAGATTTGCCTGGCGTGTCATTACCGCGTTGCGCTGGATGACAAATCTACTCAGCTTGGCCTGCCGGAAGTCACCCTGGGCCTGTTGCCGGGCGGCGGCGGGGTAGTGCGCATGGTGCGCATGCTGGGGCTGGAGAAGGCTTTGCCGTATTTGCTGGAAGGTAAAAAAGTGCGGCCGCAGCAGGCATTGCAGGCGTGGTGTATCAG
>NZ_VBVZ01000655.1 GCF_005863185.1 Pseudomonas edaphica | reverse complement strand
CCACGCCGATCTGCTCGATGAGCCGGGCATCGGCGGGCGCAGGCGGGATCGACAGGCGCACCAGCATCGACACCGCATTCGGTGCGTCGGGCAGCGGCGGATGGCCACGGCCGTCCTTGATATGGCAGTTCTGGCAAGCATTGGTGTTGAACAACGGGCCCAGACCGTCACGCGCGGTGGTGGTGGACGGCGCAATCACCCAGGGGCTGCGAAAGAAGCTGTTGCCGACGCTGAAATCCAGGCGACGGGTGGGCGCCAGGTTGGCCGAAGGCAGGGAAAACGCGTTCTGGTCGCGCTTGTTCACCGTCGTCGCGCCGCCCGCTCGTGATTCACCCGGCTCTGCCTTGGTAAACCTGGGGGCGTCGTCGCAGGCGGTCAGGCTCAAGGCCATCAATGCTGCGCACAGACGAAGAGGCGAACGGACCATCGGGTTTCCTGCGACTAAGGCGAAAAAGAGGGTCGCAAAGTCTAACAGGGCAGGGCGGATTGAATAAGAGCAATTATCGTTTGGTGGTATTTGATTCATTCCCGCTAGAATGACCGCACATTTTTTCTGGAGGTGGCCAATGCAGGCTCTCGACGCTTTGCTCAACCGTGTTTCCGTGCCGCGTTTGCTGGAGCCGGCGCCGACCCAGGAGCAGCGCGATGTGCTGTTCGCCGCCGCCATGCGCGCGCCCGACCATGGTCAACTGCGCCCATGGCGCTTTCTCACCGTAGAAGGTGCCGCCCGTGAGCAGATGGGCACGCTGCTGGCCGAAGCCGCACGCCTGCAGGACGCCGACGCACCGCAAGCCGCTATCGACAAGGCCCAGAACGGCCCGCTGCGTGCGCCGTTGGTGGTGGTGGTGATTGCGCGTCTGCAAGAGCACTTTAAGGTGCCTAAATCCGAGCAACTGCTGGCGGCTGCGTGTGCGGCACACGGTATTTTGCTGGCGGCTTATGCGCAGGGGATCGGGGCGGTGTGGCGCACCGGTGAGTTGTCGTACTCGGCCCATGTGGCCAAAGGCTTGGGGCTGACGGCGGATGAGGAAGTGATTGGCTTCCTCTATTTGGGCACGCCGCAGAACCCGCCGCGTACAGCGGCTAAAGAAGATTTAGCGGCGTTTGTTCAGGCCTGGACCGGCGTCTAATTGTGGGAGCTGGCTTGCCTGCAATAATGGCCTGTCAGTCATGGATGTACTGACTGACCCACCGCCATCGCAGGCAAGCCAGCTCCCACAGGGGATCTTCATTGTTTTGAAGATCGGGTTTATACCTTGAACTGATCCATCAACTTCATCTGCTGGGTCGCCAGCGCATTCAGTTGGCTGCTGATGGCCGCTGACTCGGTGGCCTGGCCGGTGAGGGTTTCGGTCACGGTGCGGATCGCCGAAACGTTGCGGTTGACCTCTTCGGCCACGGCGCTCTGTTGTTCGGCGGCGCTGGCGATCTGCAGGTTCATGTCGCTGATCACTGTTACCGCGTCACTGATCTTGCCCAGCGCCTGCACCGCTTGATGGATCTGCCCGGCATTGCTCTGGGCCTGGTGCTGGCTGGAATGCATGGTCGCCACCACGCCACGGGTGCCGCTCTGGATGCGTTCGATCACCAGGCGAATTTCCTCTACTGAGTCCTGGGTACGTTTGGCCAGGTTGCGCACCTCGTCGGCCACTACCGCAAACCCACGCCCGCTTTCCCCGGCGCGTGCGGCTTCGATGGCGGCGTTCAGCGCCAGCAGGTTGGTTTGCTCGGCAATGCTGCGGATCACTTCGAGCACCGAACCAATCTGCTCGCTGTTGACCGCCAACGCTTCCACTTCGGTCACGGCCTTGCTGACTTCTTCGGCCAGGGTAGTGATGTCGCGGGTGCTCTGCTCGATGATCGACATGCCGTCGCGCGCCGATTGGTCCGCGCCACGGGCGGCGCTGGCAGCGTTGGAGGCGCTGTTGGCCACATCATGGGCGGTGGCGCTCATTTCATTGGAGGCAGTGGCCACCTGATCGATTTCGCGGAACTGCACCTGCATGCCTTCGCTGGTCTGGCGGGCAATGGCTGAGGACTGGTCCGCCGTGCCACGCGCTTCAGTGATGCTCTGCTTGATCTGTGCAATGGTCGGTTGCAGCTTGTCGAGGAAGCGGTTGAACCAGTTTGCCAACTCGCCCAGTTCGTCCTTCTTGGCGTAGGTCAGGCGCTGCGTGAGGTCGCCTTCGCCGCTGGCGATGTTCTTGAGCATGGCCGCAACGGTGTTGATCGGGCGGGTCACGCCGGTGGCGGTCAGCCAGATCAGCAGCAGGCCGAGCAGGGCCGCGGCGGCGCCGACCAGCAAGGCTTTGAGCGTGCCCGAGGCTTGGGCTTTGTCGAGCACGTCTTGCAGTTTCAAGGTGTCGGCCAGCATCACGTTCTTGGGCAGTTTGATCACAACGCCCCAGGCCTTGGCGTCGGCAATCGGCTTGACCGGGTACACGGCGCGGATCGTGTCATCTTGCTCACGGATCGTGCGTGTATCGTTGGCCAGCAGTTGCACGATTTCCTTGCCTTCCGCGCCGATGGTGTCGATCAGGTTTTTGCCGACTTTGTCCGGCTGGCCGCTGTAGGCCGCAATCAAACCGGTGCTGGACAGAATCTCCAGGTGCGCCGCGCCGTCGAACAGTTCTTTTTGCGCCGCGTCCGTCATCGCCTGCAGCGTATTGAGCGCCAGGTCGATACCGACCACACCAATGACTTTGCCGTCGACGATCAGCGGCAGCGAAATAGTGGTCATCAGCACCTGCTTGCCGGCCACTTCATCGGAATACGGGTCGAGCAGGCACACCGTGCGCGTGTCCCGTGGGCAGGTGTACCAGATGTTGTAGGGCGTGCCGCTGAGGTTGAGGGTCGTTTTGGTCAGGTCATCCTCGACCATCACGGTGTTCAGGCCTTCGCCGCCAGCGCGGCTCCAGTAGCTGGAGAAACGGCCTTTTTCATTGGAGACGCGGGTTTTGTCGTTGACGAAGTCGCTGTCTTTGCCATCCAGGCCATTGGGTTCGAATGACAGCCAGATGCCCAGTACCTTGCTGTTGCGCTCAAAGGCGGTTTTGACACTCTGGTTGAGCTCTTCTCGCAATGCGCCGGGCTCCAGCGCTCGTTTGTTGGCGAGGGCACGCAGGTCTTTGACGTGATCGGCCAGCGCGGTGACCACCACGAGGTTTTCGCCAAAGGTTTTCTGTAACTGCACTGCTTGTTCGGCGGCCTTGGCTTGCAGCAGGTGTTGAACGCTTTGGGTGAGCATTCGCGAGCTTGAATCGCTGATCAAATGGTCATTCTGACCGGTCTCGTACAGGTTGATAC
>NZ_VBVZ01000654.1 GCF_005863185.1 Pseudomonas edaphica | reverse complement strand
GAAGTGCGCCCGTCCAAGGCCGGCAAACAGGTGCTGCGTGGCTGGGTACTGGACGCCAGCGCGATCAAGGCGCCGCTGCAGCAACTGAGCCTGGACTGGAGTCGCGAACAGGATGGCTTCCAGCGTTTCAGCATTGAAGCCAGCGATGACCTGCAGCACTGGGAACCCTGGGGCGATGGCCAGGTGGCGCGCCTATCGTTTGCCGATGAGCGGGTTGAGCAACATGACGTGAGCCTGCCGGGGCAATCGGCGCGTTACCTGCGCCTGCTGTGGCAAGGCCAGGCCGCGCCGACGCTGACCTCGGCCAAGCTTGTGAGCGCCACCAGCAGCAGCCTGCCAATGCCCTTGGTGTGGTCGCAGCCGTTGTCGGGTACGCGGCTCAAGGCGGGTGAATACAGCTGGCAGTTGCCGACGGGGCTGCATGTGGAGCGATTGCGCGTCGAGCTCAAGCAGCCCAACACGCTGGTGCCCGTGACGTTGGCGGGGCGGCGGGAAGCCAATCAAGCCTGGCAGCCTTTGAGCAATGGCTTGTTGTATCGCCTGGCCCAGAACGGCCAGGACGTGGTGCAGGATGAATTGCAATTGCCAGGCGTGGCCGTGGGCGAACTTAAGTTGCAGGTGGACGAGCGCGGCGGCGGCCTGGGCGTGGAAGCGCCGGCATTGCGTTTTGCTGTGCGCGCCACGCAGTTGGTGTTCCTGGCGCGGGGCGAGCCGCCGTTTACCCTGGCGTTGGGCAACCCGTCGGTAAAGGCCGCTAACTTGCCGCTGTCGACGCTGATTCCCGACTACAGCGCCGAGCGTATCAAGACCTTGGGGCAGGCCACGGTCACAGGCGACGTGAGGGTCAAATCGCCTGTGATTGCCGTTTCACCCGAAGCGGGCACCGACTGGAAGAAACTCGGCCTGTGGGCCGTGCTCCTGCTGGGTGTAGCGGCGCTAGGGGCGATGGCCTACAGTTTGTTGCGTGCACCGGCGGCCAAGCCGTGAACTCTATTGGGGTTAAATCCTCTGATTAGAGGAAATAACCCTCGACTCGCGTTAAACTGCGCGGGTTTTTAAGCCCCCCATTTTCCGGAGCCTTCCATGTCCCGCGTTACCCTGAGTCGCTATTTGATCGAGCAGACCCGCAGCAACAACACGCCTGCCGATCTGCGCTTCCTTATCGAAGTGGTGGCGCGTGCTTGCAAGGAAATCAGCCACGCCGTGTCCAAAGGCGCACTGGGTGGTGTTCTGGGCAGCATGGGCACTGAAAACGTCCAAGGCGAAGTGCAGAAGAAGCTCGACGTGATTTCCAACGAAATCCTGCTCGAAGCCAACGAATGGGGTGGCCACCTGGCCGGCATGGCGTCCGAAGAAATGGACAATGCCTACCAGATCCCGGGCAAATACCCGAAAGGCGCGTACCTGCTGGTGTTCGACCCACTCGACGGCTCGTCCAACATCGACATCAACGCACCGGTCGGCACTATCTTCTCGGTACTGCGCTGCCCTAACGAATACCTGAGCCAGAACGAAGCCCTGAACGAAAAGGCCTTCCTGCAGCCAGGCACCGAACAGGTTGCTGCCGGTTACGCCATCTACGGCCCGCAGACCATGCTGGTGCTGACCCTGGGCGACGGCGTCAAAGGCTTTACCCTGGACCGCGAAATGGGCAGCTTCGTACTGACCCACGAAGACATCACCATTCCTGCTTCCACCCAGGAATTTGCGATCAACATGTCCAACCAGCGTCACTGGGAAGAGCCTGTGACCCGCTACGTGGGCGAGTTGATGGCCGGCGAAGAAGGCCCGTTGAAGAAGAACTTCAACATGCGCTGGGTCGCTGCGATGGTTGCCGACGTGCACCGCATCCTGACCCGTGGTGGCCTGTTCATGTACCCACGTGACAGCCGAGAACCTTCCAAACCGGGCAAGCTGCGCTTGATGTACGAAGCCAACCCGATGTCGTTCCTGGTTGAGCAAGCAGGCGGCGCGTCCACTGACGGCCACCAGCGCATCCTCGACATCCAGCCGGAAGGCCTGCACCAGCGTGTGGCAGTGTTCCTGGGCTCGAAGGAAGAAGTTGAGCGTGTGACGGCTTATCACAAGAAGTAAACCTCTGTGGCGAGGGAGCTTGCTCCCGTTGGGCTGCGAAGCGGCCCCAAAAAGCTTGCGGGCGCTGCGCACCCGAACGGGAGCAAGCTCCCTCGCCACAGAAGCATTCAAGACTTGAAGTTTTGAATGAGAAGAAGCCCCGAAACGTTTCAGCGTTTTCGGGGCTTTTTTGTTTTTGCCCATCGGGAACCAGACACCTCTTTTCCCTTCTAAGCTTCTGGCAGATACCCCAGCTGCTTTGTCTCTCCAGGAGCTTTTCCATGTCTTTACGCCGTCTCTCCCTGCTGGCTTTTTGTGTGCTGTTAGCCGCGTGCAGCAAGGTCAATCAAGAAAACTACGCGAAGCTGTCGGCTGGCATGGCCAAGGCCGAGGTGGAGTCGTTGCTGGGTAAGCCGACCGATTGTTCCGGTGCGCTGGGCATGTCCAGTTGCACGTGGGGCGATAAAAACAGCTTTATCAGCGTGCAGTACGCCGGTGACAAAGTTCTGATGTTTTCCGGGCAAGGCCTGAAGTAAACCGGGGCGCGAGCCTGCGGGAGAAGAAGAATGATGCGTTTTGTTTTGTTTCTTTGCGCCAGTCTGTTTTTGGCGGGCTGCGCCAGCCATTCTGGCGATGATCTGCAACCCAAGACCGCGAGCAACGTCAACCTCAAGCGTTACCAGGGCACCTGGTATGAGTTGGCCCGATTGCCGATGTACTTCCAGCGTAACTGCGCGCAGTCCGAGGCTCGCTACACTCTGCTGCCGGATGGCGATATGTCGGTGTTTAACCGCTGCCTGACCACAGAGTGGAAGTGGGAAGAAGCCAAGGGCACGGCCACGCCGCAAGTGCCGGGCAAGACCGACAAGCTCTGGGTGGAATTCCATAACTGGTTCACCGCGCTGCTGCCAGGCGTCGCCAAGGGCGATTACTGGGTGCTGTACGTGAGTGATGATTACAAGACCGCCATCGTCGGTAGCCCGAGCCGGCGTTATATGTGGATCTTGTCGCGCACACCGACGGTGAGCGCCGACACCCGCGAAGACCTGCTGAGCAGGGCGCGCCAGCAAGGGTATGACACGACGCGACTGATCTTCCGCACGTCGGACAAGCAGATGGCGAAGACCTCGCAGTAACCTGAGGTCACCCTCAATCCAATGTGGGAGCTGGCTTGAATTGGGAGCTGGCTTGTGTGGGAGCTGGCTTGCCTGCGATGCAGACACCTCGGTGTATCAGTT
>NZ_VBVZ01000653.1 GCF_005863185.1 Pseudomonas edaphica | reverse complement strand
ATGGCGCGGGCGTCCTGCAGGTCATCGAGAATTTTCCGACAGCGCTCGTAGAACAACTGGCCTTCAGCAGTCAGGCTGACTTTGCGCGTGCTGCGGTGCAACAACCGCACATTCAACGACGCTTCCAGCTTGACCACATTTTTGCCCACCGCCGAGGCGGAAATGCCCATCGCCCGCGCCGCGCCTGTGAAGCTGAGCGCTTCAGCGGTTTTCACGAAGGCGATCATACCGCTGAGATTGTCGCTCATACCAATGCATCCAATTTGTCCGTTATGTGTGGAATGTAGGCCCATTTATCCGCCATTACATCCTGATTAGAGTCTTTATCTTT
Organism: Pseudomonas edaphica; assembly: GCF_005863185.1. Classification (GTDB taxonomy): domain Bacteria; phylum Pseudomonadota; class Gammaproteobacteria; order Pseudomonadales; family Pseudomonadaceae; genus Aquipseudomonas; species Aquipseudomonas edaphica. Next base: position 2,983 of record NZ_VBVZ01000653.1, on the reverse strand, counting down.
ACAGGTCCACAGGAATCTCCCGATGAACACAGCCGACTCCGCCCATGGCCGCTATGCCATTCTTGCCGCGATCTGCCTGGCGGCTCTGGTGTTGCCCATGAGCTTTACCGGTGGCGCCATAGCGACGCCCTTTATCGGCCACGCATTTGCTGCGCACCCCACACAGTTGGCGTGGATCACCAACGCATTCATGCTTAGTTTTGGCAGCCTGCTGATGGCCGCCGGCACCCTTGCCGATCGGTATGGTCGCAAGCGCTTGTTCTTGTGGGGCATGGCGCTGTTTACAGGTGTCTCGCTGCTGCTGACCGTGGCGCCGGGCATGCTCTGGCTGGATGTACTGCGCGGTGTTCAAGGTGTTGCGGCAGCTACCGCATTGGCCAGCGGCTGCGCAGCGTTGGCGCAGGAGTTCGACGGCCATGCCAGGACACGCGCCTTCAGCTTGCTGGGCACCACCTTTGGCGCGGGCCTGGCTTTCGGGCCGCTGCTGTCTGGGTGGCTGATTGAACTGTGGGGCTGGCGTGCGATTTTCTTCACCACCGCATTGCTGGCGGGCCTGTCGTTGCTGTGCGCCGCACCCACAATGCGAGAGAGCCGCGACCCGCAAGCGCTGCAGTTGGACCTGCCTGGCGTACTGACGTTTTCGGCAATGCTGGTGAGCTTGACCACGGCGATCATTCTCGCGCCGCAGTTGGGTTGGGCTTCGGTGACAACCGGTTGCCTGCTTGCGGCGGCTGCGGCTTTCTTGCTGGTGTTTATCCTGGTTGAACAGCGTGCGAGCCAACCGATGCTGGATCTGCGCCTGTTTCGCTTTGCGCGTTTTATCGGCGTGCAATTGTTGCCGATTGGCACCTGCTACTGCTACATCGTGCTGGTGGTGTTGCTGCCGCTGCGGTTTATTGGGGTCGAAGGCGCCAGCGCGTCAGAGGCGGGCTTGATGATGCTGGCGCTGTCTGCGCCGATGCTGGTGGTGCCGTTACTGGCCGCAACGCTGACACGCTGGCTGTCGGCGGGGCTGTTGTGTGCCCTTGGCCTGTTGATCGCGGCGGCGGGTTTATATGGGCTGAGCCTGGCCCAGCCCGGCCAGCCATTGCTGACTGTCGTGGCAATGTTGGTGATCGGGATGGGGACGGGCTTGCCGTGGGGCTTGATGGATGGCCTGGCGATCAGCGTGGTGCCCACAGAGCGTGCGGGCATGGCCGCAGGCATTTTCAATACGACCCGGGTTGCCAGTGAAGGTGTGGCGCTGGCCATCACCGTGGCGGTGTTGAGTGCGCTGGTTGCCCAACATCTGCCCGCAGACAGTTCGCAGGACATTGCTGGGGTTGCCCAGCAGTTGGTCATGGGCGACACCCGTGCAAACCTCCCGCTGGAATTGCTGCGCACGGCCTACCTCGCGGGCTTCAATACGTTGCTGCAGTGGCTGGCCGGGCTCACCCTGTTTACGGCGGTGGTGGTGTTTGTGTTTCTGAGCCGACGTGAGATTGCACCCGCGCCTGTGGCGCTCGCCGCCGAAGCGCAAAGCTGAATCGCAGGCAAAAAAAAGCCCGCTCAATGAGCGGGCTTCTTGTGGTGACCTGGCGTTCAGTGTTCCAGGTTACCGAATATGGCGCAGCGGACGGGACTCGAACCCGCGACCCCCGGCGTGACAGGCCGGTATTCTAACCGACTGAACTACCGCTGCGCGTAACACTTGAAACGAATGGTGGGTGATGACGGGATCGAACCGCCGACATTCTGCTTGTAAGGCAGACGCTCTCCCAGCTGAGCTAATCACCCTTCGCTTCGGTGTGGCGCGCATTCTACGGAGCGACCTTAAGTCTGGCAAGCACTTTCTTAAATCTTTTTTTTCAGCCCTTCCAATGGCTTAGGCAGGGTTGGCCTCAGCCCGGATCAAGAGAATAATGCCCCCCTTTGTATAAAGGAGAGACTCACCCCATGTGGTTCAAGAACCTGCTTATCTATCGCCTGACCCAAGATCTGCCTGTTGATGCCGAGGCGTTGGAAGCGGCCATGGCCACCAAACTGGCGCGCCCGTGTGCAAGCCAGGAGTTGACCACTTACGGTTTCGTCGCACCTTTTGGTAAAGGTGAAGACGCTCCCCTGGTGCATGTCAGCGGTGACTTCCTGCTGATCGCTGCACGCAAGGAAGAACGCATCCTGCCGGGTAGCGTGGTGCGTGACGCGCTTAAAGAGAAAGTCGAAGAGATCGAGGCCGAGCAAATGCGCAAGGTCTATAAGAAGGAACGCGACCAGATCAAGGATGAAATCATCCAGGCCTTCCTGCCGCGCGCCTTTATCCGTCGCTCGTCGACTTTCGCCGCCATTGCGCCGAAACAGGGCCTGATCCTGGTCAACTCGGCGAGCCCGAAACGCGCCGAAGACCTGCTGTCGACCCTGCGCGAAGTAATCGGCACCCTGCCGGTACGCCCGCTGACGGTTAAAACCGCACCAACGGCGATCATGACCGACTGGGTCACCACGCAGAAGCCGGCCGATGACTTCTTCGTCCTCGACGAATGCGAACTGCGCGACACCCACGAAGACGGCGGCATCGTGCGCTGCAAGCGCCAGGACCTGACCGGCGAAGAGATCCAACTGCACCTGACTACCGGCAAAGTCGTGACGCAATTGTCCCTGGCCTGGCAGGACAAGTTGTCCTTCATGCTCGACGACAAAATGACCGTCAAGCGCCTGAAGTTCGAAGACCTGCTGCAAGACCAGGCTGAACAGGACGGCGGCGACGAGGCATTGGGCCAGCTGGATGCCAGCTTTACCCTGATGATGCTGACGTTTGGTGAGTTCCTGCCGGCGTTGGTTGAGGCACTGGGCGGCGAAGAAACCCCGCAGGGCATCTAAGCCATGTGAAGATCAAAATGTGGGAGCTGGCTTGTGTGGGAGCTGGCTTGCCTGCGATAGCATCAACTCGATCCAGCTGAAGACCGAGGTGCCTGCATCGCGGGCAAGCCCGGCTCCCACACAAGCC
>NZ_VBVZ01000652.1 GCF_005863185.1 Pseudomonas edaphica | reverse complement strand
CCTGAAAACCCTGCTGCCGCGCCGCCCGGACCTGAAAGTCATCATCACCTCGGCGACCATCGACCTGGTACGCTTTTCCAAGCACTTCGACGATGCGCCGATTGTCGAGGTCTCGGGCCGCACCGTCCCGGTCGACACCTGGTATCGCCCGTTGACGCTTGAGCAGGACGAGGAGGGTAACCGTGTCGAGGATGACTTGACCGTCGACCAGGCGATCCTCGCCACCCTCGACGAAATCGCCGCCTATGAGCGCAGCGAACGCCGCAGCCCCGGCGATGTGCTGGTGTTTTTGCCCGGCGAACGCGAGATTCGCGACGCCGCCGACATGCTGCGCAAGGCCCAGCTCAAACACACTGAAATTCTGCCGCTGTACGCGCGCCTGTCGCCGGCCGAACAGCAGCGGATTTTCCAGTCCCACCCAGGCCGCCGCGTGGTGTTGGCGACCAACGTTGCGGAAACCTCGCTGACCGTGCCGGGCATCCGTTATGTGATCGACAGCGGCACCGCGCGCATCAGCCGCTACAGCTACCGCGCCAAGGTGCAGCGCCTGCCGATCGAGGCGATTTCCCAGGCCAGTGCAAACCAGCGTAAAGGCCGCTGCGGCCGGGTTGAGCCGGGCATTTGCATTCGCTTGTACAGCGAAGAAGATTTTATCGGCCGTCCGGAATTTACCGACCCGGAGATCCTGCGCACCAACCTCGCCGCGGTGATCCTGCAGATGCTGCACCTGCGCCTGGGCGAAATCACCGACTTCCCGTTTATCGAACCGCCGGATGGCAAGGCGATCAGCGACGGTTTCAACCTGCTGCAAGAACTCTCGGCAGTCGACCGCAACAGCCAGCTCACGCCGCTGGGCCGCCAACTGGCGCGCCTGCCGGTGGACCCGCGCATGGGCCGCATGCTGCTCGAAGCGGCCAAGCTCGGCAGTTTGCAGGAAGTGTTGATTGTGGCCAGTGCCATGTCGATCCAGGACCCTCGCGAGCGTCCGCCGGAGCGCCAGCAAGCCGCCGACCAGGCCCACGCACAGTGGAAAGATGCAGACTCGGACTTCGCCGGGCTGGTTAATCTGTGGCGCGGCTTTGAAGAACAGCGCCAGGCGTTGACCGCCAGCCCGTTGCGTAACTGGTGCCGCAAGAACTTCCTGAATTACCTGCGCCTGCGCGAGTGGCGTGACTCCCATCGCCAGTTGAGCCTGATCTGCCGCGATATGCAACTGACCCTCAACAAGGAACCGGCCGACTTTGCGAAACTGCACAAGGCGGTGCTGTCCGGCCTGCTCAGCCAGATCGGCCAGAAAACCGAAGACGGCGATTACCTCGGCGCACGGCAGCGGCGCTTCTGGATTCACCCGTCCTCGGGCATCGGCAAAAAACGTCCGCAATGGCTGATGACCGCCGAACTGGTGGAAACCACCAAGCTGTATGCGCGCATGGTCGCCAAGATCGATGCCGACTGGATCGAGCCGCTGGCCGGGCACCTGATCAAGAAAAACCACTTCGAACCGCACTGGGAAAAGAAGCGCGGCCAAGTGGTGGCGTTTGAGCAGATCACCCTGTTCGGGCTGATTGTGGTCGGGCGCCGGCCGGTACATTACGGGCCGATTGACCCGGTGGTGTCCCGCGAGTTGTTTATTCGTGAAGGGTTGGTACGCGGCGAGATTCAATCCCGCGCCAAGTGCCTCACGGCCAACCAGCAACTGCTGGAACAGCTCGATGAACTGGAGGCCAAGGCCCGTCGTCGCGACATTCTGGCGGATGAAGAAACCCTGTACGCCTTTTATGACGCGCGCTTGCCGGCAGAGATCCACCAGACCGCCACGTTCGACAGTTGGTACAAGGTCAACAGCCAGAAAGACCCGCAACTGCTGATCATGCGTGAAGAGGACGTGCTGGCCCGCGAGGCCAGTGAAGTCACGGCCGCGCATTACCCCGACACCCTGCACCTGGGCGACCTGGAACTGGCCCTGAGTTACCACTTTGAACCCAACCACCCCCGCGACGGCGTAACCCTGCGCGTACCGGCGCCGCTGTTGCCGGCGTTGCCGCCTGAGCGCCTGGAGTGGCTGGTACCGGGTGTGATCGAAGCCAAGTGCATTGCGCTGGTGCGCAACCTGCCCAAGGCGCTGCGCAAGAACTTTGTGCCGGTGCCGGATTTCGTCAAGGCCGCCCTGCAACGTATCGAATTTGGCCAGGGCTCGTTGCCCCAGGCGCTGGGCCGCGAATTGCTGCGCATGACCGGCGCGCGGGTCAGCGATGAAGCCTGGGCCGAGGCGGCGCAGCAGGTGGAAAGCCACCTGAAGATGAACCTGGAGGTGGTTGACGGCCAGGGCAAGTTCCTGGGCGAAGGCCGCGACCTGGCCGAGCTGACCGCACGTTTCGCCGAGGCCAGCCAGGCCGCATTGGCTGTACCGCAAACCGCGAAAAGCCAACAGCCGGTGGAAGCCAAGGTGTTTGCCGCCGTGGCGGAAAAGACCCAGCAAAAGATTGCTGGCCTGTCGATGACGGTGTATCCGGCACTGGTCGAAGAAAACGGCACGGTCAAGGAAGGGCGTTTCTCCACCGCCGCCGAAGCCGAGTTCCAGCACCGTCGCGCCTTGCAGCGCCTGCTCATGCAGCAACTGGCGGAACCGGCAAAATTCCTGCGCGGCAAATTGCCTGGGTTGACTGAGCTGGGCCTGATGTACCGCGAGCTGGGGCGCATTGATGCGCTGGTGGAAGATATTCTGTTGGCCAGCCTCGACACCTGCGTGCTCGAAGGCGAAGCCAGCCTGCCGCGTGACGGTGCGGGTCTGGCTGCGTTGGCCGAACGCAAGCGCGGCAGTTGGACCGAACACGCCGAACGCCTGGCGCGCTTGACCCTGGACGTGCTGAAACTCTGGCATGGCTTGCAGAAACGCTTCAAAGGCAAGATCGACCTGGCCCAGGCGGTGGCGTTGAACGACATCAAACAGCAACTCAGCAACCTGGTATATCCCGGTTTTGTGCGCGAAACCCCGGCGCAGTGGTTCAAGGAATTGCCGCGCTTTCTCAAGGCCATCGAGCTGCGCCTGGAGAAGTTGCCAAGCCAGGTGCAAAAAGATCGGGTCTGGAGCTCGGAGTTGGGCGGCCTGTGGGCGCAGTACCAGAACCGCCTGAACAAACACGCCCAGGAAGGCAAGCGCGACCCGCAGTTGGAACTTTACCGCTGGTGGTTGGAGGAATACAGGGTGTCGCTGTTTGCCCAGCAGTTGGGCACCAAGGTGCCGATTTCCGATAAGCGTTTGAGCAAACAGTGGAGCCTGGTCGAGGCCTGAGTTCTTCCTCGATCCTCCAGGCAACGCCCAACC
>NZ_VBVZ01000651.1 GCF_005863185.1 Pseudomonas edaphica | reverse complement strand
CCATTCGCGCACGAGCATCTTCGGCAGGCGCCACACCAGCACATTGAGAAAGCTGCCGACGATCAGGCCGAGCACCAACGCCATCCCGACAAAGACCCAGGGTTGTTCACCCAGCAGCAGGCTCAAAACGCCGACCCCAACTGGAACACCGGCAGATACATCGCAATCACCAACGCGCCGACAATGCCCCCCAACACCACCATGATCAGTGGCTCCATCAGGCTGGTGAGGTTATCGACCAGGTTCTCCACATCGGCTTCATAGTGGTTGGCGACTTTTTCCAGCATGAGGTCCAGGGTGCCCGACTCTTCACCGATGGCCGTCATCTGGATGGCCATGCTGGGGAACAGCCCGCTGTGGGCCATGGACTGGTTCAACGGCACACCTGTGGATACATCGTGCCGCATATGTTCGATCGCCTTTGTGAACAATCCATTGCCTGCCGCGCCTGCCACGGAGTCCAGAGCCTGCACCAATGGCACGCCCGCGGCAAAGGTGGTTGAAAGTGTACGGGCGTAGCGGGCGATGGCTGAGCGCCTCAGCAGTGTGCCAGCCAGGGGCGCGTTCAACAAAGCGGCATCCAGCCGGTCACGAAACCCCGGGTAAGCCCGATAGGCATGGCGCAGCGCAGTTATTGCCATACTCAGCCCCAAGGCAAGCATCCACCAGGCGTGCTGCAGGAAGTTGGACAGCGCAATCACCAGCAAGGTAAAGCCCGGCAGTTGGCCGTTTACCCCGGCGAAGAGATTCTGGAACTGCGGCACCACGTGGATAAGCAAAACTGCACTGACCAGACAGGCGACGACGATTACGGCGATAGGGTAGGTCATGGCTTTTTTGATTCGCGCCTTGAGCTGCTGGCTTTTTTCCAGGTGAATCGCCACCCGTTCGAGCAATGTTTCCAGGGCGCCTGCCTGTTCGCCTGCGGCAACCAGGTTGCAATACAAATCATCAAAGTGACGCGGCTGTTTGCGCAGCGCTGCTGCCAGGCTACTACCGGCGGCAATCTCCTGCTTCAAGCCTTTTATCAACGCGCGCATCTGCCGGTTTTCGAAGCCTTCGCAGATGATGTCGAACGCCTGCAGCAGCGCAATGCCTGCCTTTAACAGGGTCGCCAATTGGCGCGTGAACAGCGCGATGTCGGCGGGTTTTATCGGCGCGGCAAAATATGGCCGGTGCGAAGCCTTTTTGCGCACGCGTCCGGGGTAAATCCCCTGCTGGCGCAGCTGTGCCTTGATCAGTGCCAGGTTATGCCCGGTGGCTTGCCCGGACACCCGGCGGCCTTTGCGGTTGGTGCCTTCCCAGGCGTAGATCGTTGAAGCGTCATTCATGGCACAGGTCCGCACACAGGTCGTCGTAGATTTATAGCTTAGTCAGATGACGGATTCGGACCGCTCGTGGGCGCACGATAAAATGTCAGAATGTGCGTCTTACCCACAATTGGGCGCTCACGGATGAGTACACTGGCGCCGCTGCACACTGCGGGGCGCAGGACGCGCCTTGATAAGGTTTTTATTCTGGAGAGTGAATGTGATGCGTCAGAAAGGCTTTACCTTGATCGAGTTGTTGATCGTCGTGGCAATCATCGGCATTTTGGCCACCATCGGTCTGCCCATGTACACCAAGCACCAGGCCAAGGCCAAGTTCACGGCGGGGCTGGCTGAAATTGCGGCGTTGAAGGCCGGTTTTGAAGACACCCTTAACCAGGGCACTGTGCCGACCTTGCCTTTGATTGGTGGCACCAGCCCGACTGCCAACTGCACGATCACCGTAACCGGCGATGTGGCCACGGGCGTCGGTTCCATTACCTGCGAAATCCTCGATGCACCTGCGCCGGTACTGGGCAAGACCATCACCTTGACGCGCAGCGCCACCCAGGGTTGGGCCTGTGCCACCACGGTCGAGGCGCAGTACGCCGCCAAGGGTTGCGGCGCCGACGGGGCGTAATGCCTGCCGGGCGGTCAGCGAGTTTGTTGCTGCCTGCCCAATGCGGTGCTAGCTTTAGCCCACCGCCCGTGTAGCTCAGTTGGTAGAGCAGCGCACTCGTAACGCGAAGGTCGCAGGTTCGACTCCTGTCTCGGGCACAAGGCAACACTGTTTCAACGGCGACACTGTTTCAAAGGCAACGTTTTCAGATGATCCCAGAATGGTTCTGAAGGCCAGACGAGGCGGCATTCGTGCCCACTCTTTTGTATCTGCGCAACCTTGATGACCCAGATGCATCCCCATTCCATGATCTAAGAGAACAACATGACCACACAAGAAATGACCCAGGAACAGCGGCACGAAGCAGCCCTCAAAAAATACGTCGCGGAATCCCCGGAACTGCTCGACGAGATCAAGGACCTGAGCGCCGATGATCAAAAGGACCAGATCCAGTGGGCCTTCGAGGATGAGGCCGAGGCCCAGGGCCTGCAGCCATGGGAACTGACCCTCAAGTACACCTCGACGCCGCAAGAGTTCGAAGCGGCGCGCCTGGCCTTGCACAAGGAGGCCGCCGAGGTACTGGGCGTTGACTGGAACGAGTATTGCGGGATGAATAATCTCGCGATCTGTGCGCGAAATTGAAGGAGCGAGCAACCTTGCTCCTTTTGCTCGGATGTTGCTTGCTCAGATGCTCAGTCGCATCGACAAATCCACCGCCTTCACATCCTTGGTCATCGCACCGATGGAAATGTAGTCCACCCCGGTCTGCGCGATAGGCAGCAAGGTGGTTTCATTGATCCCGCCGCTGGCTTCCAGCTTGGCCTTGCCGGCATTCAGGCGCACGGCCTCACGCATGTCATCCAGGCTCAACTCGTCGAGCATGATGATATCGGCGCCCGCCGCCAGTGCTTCACGCAGCTCCTCCAGGCTTTCCACTTCGATTTCCACTGGCTTGCCCGGCGCGATCTTGTGGGCGGCGGTAATCGCCTCGGCAATCCCGCCACAGGCGGCGATATGGTTTTCCTTGATCAGGAACGCGTCATACAACCCGATGCGATGGTTGTGGCAACCGCCGCAAGTCACGGCGTACTTCTGCGCCAGGCGCAGGCCCGGCAGGGTTTTGCGGGTGTCCAGCAACTTGACCTGAGTGCTGGCGACAAAGTCCGCCAAGTACTGCGCGCGCGTGGCGACGCCTGACAACATCTGCAGAAAATTCAGCGCACACCTTTCGCCGCTCAGCAGTGAGCGTGCCGGGCCTTCAAGGTGGAACAGCACTTGATTGGGGCTCACACGCTCACCGTCGGCCACCTGCCAATGCACCGCAACCCGTGGGTCGAGCTGGCGGAACACCGCGTCCACCCAGGCGGTGCCGGCGATAACGGCTGCGTCGCGGGTAATGATGT
>NZ_VBVZ01000650.1 GCF_005863185.1 Pseudomonas edaphica | reverse complement strand
ACTCAGCCGTTACCGCAGCAACGGATATGTACACCAGCAAACCACCCCCCACCCCCATCAAACACTACCCACAAAAATCAATCCCGCGCCAGTGCCGCAATCGGGTCCAACCGCGCCGCATTCCGTGCCGGCACAAAACCAAACACAATCCCGATCAACGTCGAACACGCAAACGCCGTCACAATCGACCCCACGGAAAACACCATCTCCCACTCCTTCACAAACAGCGAAAACAGATACCCAATGGCGTAAGACAACGAAATCCCAATAACCCCGCCTATCAAACACGCCATCACCGCCTCCACCAGAAACTGCTGGCGAATATCCGACTGCCGCGCCCCCACCGCCATGCGAATCCCAATCTCACGGGTGCGCTCAGTGACCGACACCAGCATGATATTCATCACCCCAATCCCACCCACCAACAACGAAATCACCGCAATCAGCGACAACAGCAGCGCCAGGGAGCGGCTGGTTTTCTGCACCGTCTGCATGATGCTATCAAGGTTATTGGTGAAAAAATCCTTGGTCCCATGCCGCTGCAGCATCAGCTTGTTAACGTTGTCTTCCACCACCTTGCTCGGCTGCCCATCCTTGATACGCACGGTAATGCTGTCCAGATGCCGCTGCCCCAACAGCCGCCCCGCCGCCGTTTCATAAGGTACCCACACGTTCAACGCCTTACTGGCAGCGAACATGTTTTTATTGTCAGCCGTCACCCCGATCACCGTACACGGCAGGTTCCCAACCAAAATCACCTGCCCCAGTGGGTCCACGTTCGGCCCGAACAGGCGATGCCGAGTGTTGTGGTCAATCACCACCACCTGCGCCTGACGCCGCGCATCACTTTCACTGAAGGCAATCCCGGCTTCGAGCTTGAGCCCTTTCACTTTGAAATACCGATCACTGACGCCATTCACCTGCGCATCCAGGTCGATATTGCCAAAGCGCAGCAACAGGTTGCGCCCTACCACCGGCGTGGCGCTGTCGACGTAATACAGTTGATTCAACGCCTCCACATCCGACGGCATCAACGTCTCGATGGCCGACGCACGACTGTCGCCGAAACTGGTGCCGGAAAAGATATCGATGGTGTTGCTGCCAATCGCCTGGATGTCCTTGAGCACATAACGCTTGGCCCCCTCGCCGATCGCTGAAATCGACACCACCGAGGTAATGCCGATGACAATACCCAGCATGGTCAGCAAGGTGCGCATGCGATGGGAAATCAGCGCGACCCAGGCCATATTGAAGGCCTCCTTGAACAACCCCAGGCTCGCCACCAGGCGCCGAGCGCCGCTGCGCTTGGGCTCAATCGGCGCTTCGCTGGGCAACTCCAGCCCCACACTGTCATTGGCCTTGTCGCTGACTATCTCGCCATCACACACCTCGACAATGCGCTGGGCGTTCGCCGCGACCTTGGGGTCGTGGGTGACGATAATCACCGTGTGCCCGGCCGCGTGCAGCTCGGCGAGGATGCGCATCACCTCCTTGCCGCTGTGGGTGTCGAGGGCGCCGGTGGGCTCGTCGGCGAGGATCACCTCACCGCCATTCATCAAGGCCCGGGCGATACTTACGCGCTGTTGCTGGCCACCGGAGAGCTGGCTCGGGCGGTGGGTGGTGTGCCCCGCCAGGCCCAGGCGCGTGAGCAGGTCGCGCGCGCGGCTGTGCCGTTGGCTCTCGGGCGTACCGGCGTAGATCGCCGGCATTTCCACGTTATGCAAGGCGCTCAAGTGCGCGAGCAAATGGTAGCGCTGGAAGATAAACCCGAAGTAATCCCGGCGCAGTTCCGCCAACTGTTCATCGCCCAGCGAGCGGGTCTCGATGCCGTTGATCTTGTAGCTGCCGGCGGTGGCGTAGTCCAGGCCGCCGAGGATATTCATCAAGGTGGATTTGCCCGAACCCGAGGCACCGATGATCGCGACCATTTCGCCGGCATGAATCGTCAGGTCGATGCCCTTGAGTGCGATGAACTCGCGCTCGCCGGCCATGAAACTGCGGGTAATGCCCTTGAGCTCCAACAGGGGTTGGGTCATGGTTCAATTCCCCGCCACAGCTGGGCTGGCGTCGCCGATCACCACTTTGTCGCCCTCGGCCAGGCCCTCCAGGATCTGCACCTTGACGTTGTTATTGATGCCGGTCTTCACATCCCGCGACAGCGCCTTGCCCTTGGCGTCCAGCACCCGTAACGGGTAAGTGCCGTCGTTATTGCGCGCACCAAGCGCCGCCACCGGCACCATCAAGGCCGCCTGGGCAGTGTCGAGCACAATACGCACCTGGGCGGTCATGGCGATGCGCAGTCGGTGGTCCGGGTTAGGCACGTCGAACAGCGCGTTGTAAAACACCGCGGTGTTCTGCTTGGGCGTACCGGCGGTCTGGGTTTCGAGGAAGTTCTGCGGCGCCGGCTCCGTGCCACGCAGCTTGGCGTAGTAGCGCTTGTCGGCTTCACCCAGGATAGTGAAATACACCTGCTGGCCGGGGCTGATATGGATCACATCGGCCTCCGACACCTGGGCCTTGACGGTCATGGTGTCCAGGTCGGCCAGCTTGAGCAGCACCGGCGCCAACTGGTTGGCGATCACGGTCTGGCCTTCCTGCGTGACGATGCCGACTACATCGCCGTCAATGGGCGCGACGATTCGCGTGTACGCCAGATTGACCTTGGCGGTATCGATCTGGATATGCGCGCTTTTGATCTGCGCATCCAGCGACAACAGGTTGGCCTGTTGCACCTGGAAAGTGGACTCGGCGTCTTCAAAATCCTGGCGCGATACCGATTCATCCACCTGCAAGCCCTTGTAGCGCTCATACACCGACTTGGCCTGCCTGAGCTGCGCCGCCGTGGCGCGGCGCTGGGCCTGCAGGTTTTCCTCATCCACCTGGGCTTTACGCAAGGTGTTTTGCAGAATCAGCGGGTCGATCTCCGCCAACCACTGGCCCTTCTTCACCTTGTCGCCGACCTTGACCTTGAGCGACTTCAACTGCCCCGACACCTGCGCGCCAACATCGACCTGCTTGATGCCCTCAAGCAAACCGGTGGCCAACACCGCATTCTCAATATCACCGCGCTCAGCCGTGGCAGTGAGGTACTGCGGCGCATCGGCGGGTGCCTGCACCGTGTACACCACCAGGCCAATGGCAACAGCCAATACCGCGAGCATTCCAATTTTGCGAAACTTTGACTTTTCCATAAATGACCATAAAAAGATGAAGAGGGCCTACAACGGCACGGTCCAGTGTGGGAGCTGGCTTGCCTGCGATAACATCAACTCGGTGTGCCTGACACACCGAGGTGTCTGCATCGCAGGCAAGCCAGCTCCCACAGAAAAGCAGATCTGCGG
>NZ_VBVZ01000064.1 GCF_005863185.1 Pseudomonas edaphica | reverse complement strand
GTGGATGCGGTGGCCGTTGAAGGTCACGGCGCTGTAACGAAACAGCAAGGTTGGCGTGGGGCTGATCGATGCCTGCCATTCGCCTTCGGGCAAGGCGTCGCCACTGCCCTGTTTGGGCGGCGTCGGTTCGCGGTAAACGATGTCCTGTTCTTCGCGGATCGCCAGGCGACCGTCCTGGGAATAGTCATGACGCACGGTGACAAACAGCAGCGAGCCGGTTCGCCCGGTCTTTTCTTCGACCTGGGTGATGGTCGACACGCGGGTCGCCGCCTCACCCGCGCGCAAGGCATGCACGAACTCGATGCGCCCACCGGCCCACATGCGATTGCGGTTATCAGCGGGCGGCAGGAACCCGCCACGGGCCGGGTGGCCATCGGTGCCCAAGGCCGACTCCGGCAGCGGGTCCTGGAAAAAACACCACTGCCACAGCGGCGGCAAATCGGCGCCCTGTTCCGGCACAGCTTCGCCAAAAGTAGCGGCAATGCGTTTGAGCAGGTTAAGGCTCAGGTGGTCGTGGGCGGTCTCGCTTCGGCCGATCCAGTCAGTGGCGCTCATCGGGTGCAGGTCCTCGGGCAGTGAGTGTCTGCCCCGGATCATGCAAGCGCCTGCCCGTTCTGAGAATTTGCATTTCAATAAACCAGCGTTCGGTTATGCTGAACGCCAACTTCGAGTCCACCCTCATATCCTGTGGGAGCTGGCTTGTTGTGGCGAGGGAGCTTGCTCCCGTTGACTGCGCAGCAGTCTCCGGTTTTTGGGGGGCGCTTCGCACCCCAGCGCAAGCAAGCTTGCTCGCCACAACAAGCCAGCTCCCACACTTGAACCTCACCGTTGCCAAAATAGGGGTTTGCATGCATTTCGATCTCGCCGACCTGCGCCTGTTTATCCACATCGCCGAATCCCCCAGCCTCACCCAGGGCGCCAAGCGTGCGTTCCTCTCGCCGGCCGCTGCCAGTGCGCGGATCAAGGCGTTGGAAGGCCAGTTGGATACGCGCCTGCTGTACCGCGACAGCCGTGGCGTGGAGATCACCCCGGCGGGCGAGCGGCTGCTGCACCATGCGCGGCTGATCATGCGCCAGGTGGATTACCTAAAAAGCGAGTTCACCCAATACGGCGTGGATTCGGCCGGGCATATCCGAATCTTCGCCAACACCACGGCAGTGACCGAGTTTCTACCTGAGGTGCTGGCGGGCTTCCTGTCCCAGCGCCCGGGCGTGACCGTCGACCTGCAAGAGCGTTTATCCCGCGACATCGTACGTGGCGTGCTTGATGGCACCAGCGACATGGGCATCATTGCCGGGCCGGTAGAAGCGGCAGGTTTGCAGGTGTTGCACTTCAGCACCGATGAATTGGTCTTGATGGTGCCCGTGGGCCACCCATTGGCCGACCAGTCTTCGGTGACGCTGGAGCAAACCCTGGCCTACCAGCACATCGGCCTGCATGAAGGCAGCACGTTATTGAGTTTTTTGCGTGAACACGTCGATCGCCTGGGCAAGCAGTTGTCGCTGCGCATTCAGGTGTCGAGCTTCGAAGCGATCTGCCGAATGGTCGAGGCCGGCGTGGGCATCGGCATCATTCCCGAATCCGCCGCCGTGCGGCACAGCCGGACCATGCAGTTGGTGACGGTGAAGCTCGATGAGCCGTGGGCGATTCGCGAACGCAGTATTCTGGTGCGCGAGCTTGAGGCATTGCCGGGCACCATTCGGGCGTTGATCGCCACCTTGATGCCGGACACACTCAGTGCAGGCTGATGTTGCGCTGGCTGGCGTTATCAATATTGATATGGCTCAGCCGGCCCTGCCCATCGAACAGCAACAGATCAGACCCGAGGCGGCGAAGCTGGGCCGGCGATTGCGGCCAGTGCAACGTGACGCAAAGCCGATCGCTGGCACGGTGGATCACGTGCCAGCAGGTGTCGTGCTCCTCAACCCGATAACTGATCAGCAACCAGTCCTCAAATAGAAACGGGCTGACGGACTCATCCCATTCTTCTTCCGGTAAGTTGCCAGGCAGCCGGTAGCGCTTTCGAACCCCGTGCTGCTTCAGTATCAGCGTGGGTGTTCCATAGTCGTGCTTGATCCGATACTGCGCCGATTCAGCGGTGGCACTGGGAACCTGGAAGTCCGTCGCGACGATGTCAAACGCGCTTTCGCGGCTGACTAAACGCCGCTCCGGCAGACGATAATGCCACAGCATCAGGCACCCGCCCGGCGCCGACAGCCATAGGTATTCATTGTGTTCATCCACCTTGATGGCACGCACCGACTCCGGTAGATCACTCACATGCCAGAGCGTTTCAAAGCCACGGTCAACATCCACCACGCGCAACTGCGGGCCTTTGCCGATGGTCCAGTTGCTGCCATCAAACGCGTGTGCAAAGACATCCATGGCCAGCATACCGAGGTCTTTGGCGACACGATTGACCAGGTCCAGTTTGCTCACGCGCCATACATTCCCCCGCCAGATCAGCACCAACGCAACCTGTCGGCTATGGGCAATCACGATTTTCTGCGCCGGTACAGCAAAGTGAAACAACGTTGTGCCCGCCGCATCCACCACCATCACACCCGACTCGCCCAGCGCCACCAGGTAACGCTGGTCTTCCAGCGGCGCCGCGTCGAAAATCGGCCGGCTGCCAGCCGCCGGCGCAGCCCACTCGCGGGTGTCGCCCAAGTGCTCCAGTGAGACCACGGGCGTACGCTTCAGGGCTTGGCCCGGCAAGTCCGCCTGAAGCGCTTTATCGCGACTCATCTTGACCAGCGCTTGTAACTGGTTATGGGTCAGTTGGCCTTGATCGCTGAATTGATCGGCCAGAATCGCGTGCACAGTGGCACCTGCCAGCCAGGCCAAGGCGGTGGTGTGTGCCTTGTGTTGCAACAACGCCTGCGCCAGGGCGGCGCGTTCCCCGGCGCGCGCGGGGTCGTCACGCAATTGCTCGACCCACGGCCCGTAAGCGTGCAGCGTTTCGGGCAACAGGACCGCGCGTTTAACCAGCGCCTCAATGCCCAAGCGCCCGCCGGCAGCCTCGGCGTTGAGCAGCCATTGCGCGGCGCGTGGGCGCTCTGCGGGCAGGCTCCAAATAACATCGACGGCTTGCAACCACAGGCCTTTGGCGATCAACGACTCGGCCCATTCCAGGCGCAAGCGGTCGGCGGCTTCCGGCGACTTGGCCTGGAGCATCACCACGGCGTCAGCAAACGCATTGTCGCGCCGCGCCACCAGCACGGCGCGCTGCCACTGCTCGGCCAGGCACAGCAAGCGCACGATCACCGCAGGCGGCATGTCCCACGCCAGGGCCAGGTCAGCGGCCTGCTGATAGCGCGCGTGTTTCTCCAGGTAATCGAGAGCTTGCTGATGCTCCTTGAGCAATTCGGCAAGGACAAACACCGCTTCCTCGATACGACCGGCACGGTCCAGGCGTTCAAAAGTCTGGCGATACACCTGGCGCAAATGCTCGGTCAAGTCGTCTTCAAACAGCATCGAGCGCGCGGGGCCAGCCTTTTGGCTGAGGCTCAAATCCTCGCGGCGCTGTGGCGTACCAAAGCTCTGTTCACCGCTGGAGGCAGCGCCGTTCAAGGGGATCGCGTGGCGCAAGGCTTCTTCGAAATTGCCGTCTTCGAACATCTCCAACATGCGCTGCATGTAGGCGGCCTGGCGTTTGCCATACAGTTTGGACAGCTGGGAATGCTGGGTCAGCCGGGTCAACAAACGGCGCCACGCGGCAGGTTTATAACTGCGCGGGGTGGCACGCGCAGCGATGCCTGGGTTAGCGGGTGCGCGGGCCACCGGCCGGGGCGCCGCTTGGGCGGGGGCAGACGCGCCACGGTGCAGGAAGCGGTTCAACCCGTACAACAACGCGGTGATCACCACCATCCAGATCACGGCGCCCAGAAACATGCCGCCGAAGGACTGTGTGTGCTCGGCCAACAGCGCGGCGGGCTCGCTCTGGCCGAAGAGGCGGACCAGCCCACCCAGCAGTACCAGGCCGATCACGATTTTCAGCACCGGGGAAGAGACTTCGCGGGCGCTGTTTGCGTTGTTTTGCGCAGACGCCGCGCTGGCGCCAGGCCCTTTACTCGACGTGTGACGCGGGCGCTCCAGCAGTGCTTGCATGATTGCTTCGCGCTCCGGGCTGACGGGCTCCAGTGGCCCACCGAGGATTTCACGCAGGTCGGTGACCACCGCCTCCGGCAGCGTTGCCGGCAACGGGGTATGGCAGTCAAAGGTGTCGAGCAGCGTGTAGGTACTGATGTCGAGCCACAGCCCAGGCGTCAGCACGTGTGCATCGCGCAACTGCAATGCATGGATCTGGCTGCCGCGCACCAGCCACAAGTCGGCAACGGGCAGCCCGCGCAATTCCTCAGGGTGCAGCGCGGCAGACGACAAGCCCAGGCCCTGGCGGATCAGCGGCCAGCCGTGCAGGCTTTCGCAGTGTACCGGGCAAGGTGTGTGGAACTGCAGCAAGTCGCCGTCGGCAAAACGGTAGGCACGCGCGTCGACTTGCCAATACTTGAGGATCAGGCGCCTGCGCTCGCTCTCATCAAAACGCTCGGCGGCAAACCATAGGCCGTCAATCTGTTGGTGCCCGGTGAGTACCGGGCGGCGAATCAGCATCCGTTCTGGCTCATGCATTGGCAGCTTCCTGGGTGAGCTGCGGTGCCTGGTTGCACATCACTTGCAAACGCATGGAGCGCTCGCCAACCGAGTAAACCAGTAATTCGCGGTCAGTGGTCAGTACGGCGATCAAGCCGCTCATGGGGCAAAAGCTCGCGCGGGCAATTGGCGCCGAGGTGGTGAACAACGTGCGCTGTTGCCCCTCGGCGTACAGCCCGACGCTGTGCTGGTTCGGCCCCAGCAGCACCAGTGAGTAAGCCGGCCGTTGGGCGTACGTATAGTGCAGGCCGATGGCTTTCCAACCGGGCGCCAAGTCGATCTGTTCGTGTTTCGCCGGAAAGCTTTCATGGGTCACCAGGCGCCAACTCTGGTAGCCGTCCTCGGTGGTCAGCAGCGCGCAACCACCGCAGTACTGGCGCCAGTAAAAGTTGGCAGCCAACAATACCTGGCTGACGCCCGCTGCCGAGCCGACCGCATGACCATTGGCGCGTAAACCGTCAGCAGACCCGGAATACGCGACAATCTGCCCGCCTTCTCTGCGCGCATAAGCGATGGTCAAGGGGTCGACCTGCACCAGGCTCATCACGTCATCCGCCACCTGGCAAAGTTGACGCGACTTCCAATAGGCAAGCCGCCCCTGGCTGTCGAGCAAGTACACACGCACGGCGTTCTGACTGTGCAGCCAGACACTCGGCAGGAACGTCGCGGTGCCCGGTGGCAGTTGCAGCTGTTCACGGGCGGGCTTGTCGACGGTGGGCATACCGGGAATGTTCCAGAACGTCAGGCTGTCGTTGTCGCTCAACACGGCACCGAGGCTGCGGTGGTGAAAGGTGGTGCTCAATACACGCTGATGCTTGCCCCACAGACGGCGTCGAACCTCCAGCGACTTTTTCTGGTTTTTGTGCGGCAGCTTGATCACCACCATGCCCGCCTCATCGAGCAGGCGCAGCGCCACATAGTTACCGGCGCTGGAGATTACCGGCGGCAAGGTCAAGGCTACGCGTGGCACCGCACGTGCGAGATTCGGCGGCGGCGCCTGGACTTCATCGTCGAACTGGCCTTTGAGCAGTTGCACCGCGTGCGCCTCATCCGGCATAGGCAACAGCACGCGCCGCACAGAACCGGCTTGCAACTCGAATGACAGGCTGTGCCCATCCAGACTGCGCTGCACCTGCACCCGGTGCGTACAGGTCTTGGTCGTGTCCTTGGGCAAGCGTTGCCCGACTGTCCAGCACTCACCCAACGTCTCACCCTGCGTGGCCAGCCATTCCTGCCAGGCTTGCCAGTGCGCCGGGGCGACACTTTCATAGGTGCGCGCCCTGAGCAGTTGCTTGAGCTGCCCCGCGCTATCGAACTCATGCAGCAGCGGCGCGCCTTGCAGGATCCCCCAACGCAACTGCGCCCCTGCCTCCTCGGCACGCCGGGCCAGCAGCATCAGCAAGGCGATATGCACCAGCCGCGCGGCGCCCCATTGCAACGGGCCGGCGTCGAACAGCACGACAATCAGGCGGTTGGCTTCACGGGCGCGGTACTGCGGCGCCAGGAACATATGCTCGCCGCCGACAGCCCTGCGCATAAACTCATCCGGCACTTCATCGGCCAGCAGCCATTCGCTGGAAAGCAGGCGCTCGTAAGGCCCACGGCGTTGCAGATCGCCCACGCCATCCGGCTCAGGCACCCCGCCTTGCTGCCTACCGCGCAGTGGCCCCAGCACCGGGTTAAGCCGCCCAAGCAAGTCGGCGAACAGCGGCAGGTGCTGCGGCGCAAACCACTCCAGCCACTGGCGCCAGGGTTGCAAGGCTTCAGGCAGTTGCATGGCGGGTGCCCCAATTCGTCGCGATGCGCTGAAGGTGTTCAACCGTCACCGGCAACAGGCGATCCAACGGCACTACAACTTGCGGTTCGCGCCACAACAGCAAGGGCGAGCGCTTGAAACGTGCCGACAGCGTCTGGCCGAGCAAGTCTACCGGCACTGTCGGCTCCCAACTGGTGGGCAGCCATACGCCAGGCGCGCCGGGGTGTACTGCGGCGTATTCGACACCGTCGACCCACGGCAAATCCGCCACCGCCCCAGTGACGACCAATACATCGCCATTGGCGGTAGCGTGCAAGCGGACAGCCTGTTCATCTGCGAGCAGCAGCAAGCGCGCAAGCAAGCGGCGCGCGGCGTCGCCCCATCCGACGGCGGCTTGTGGTTCGGCAGGCTCCCGCCTTGGGCGCCAGGTCCAGGCGTAGTGGTCTGCACTCATGGCGTCAGCATTCGGGACAGTTGCCCGCGTACCTGCTGCAAGGTCTCCGGCATTGTCTCGCTATTGAAGTTGGCGTCGATCTCGCGCAGCAGCCCTTCGAGGGCCGGGCTGTCCGGCGGCTCGCTGCGGGCCAGGTAGTCTTGCGCAGTTTCCAGCAAGCGATTCAAGCGCGACATCGGTTGCAAGGTGGCCTCTTCGACCGCACTGAACAAATGGCTGTTGCTGGACGCGGCAAACAGGTCGCGCAGCACCTCGCGGCCATGCTGCTGAGTCTCTTTAGTGGGCAGCACATACAGCAGGGGCCATAGATCCGCGTCGCTGGCTTCCAGCCGCCCGCCCAGCAACGCGGCGGCCGCGATCAGCCGTTGAGACTTGACGATACGGCGGTCCGATAACGCTATGCCGGCTTCGCGCAGGCGCCGAATCGCCTGGGCCAGGGCTGGACGCACCGCGCCCAGGTCGACGTTTTTCAGGGCTTGGCTCAGCGTATCCAACTGGGCCAGACCCAGTAACTGTTGCACCGGGCGCTGCTCCGACTGCCAACCGCCCGCCAGCATGGCTTCCAGTTGATTGTCCGGCACCGAATCGACGAACAGGTGCAACAGGAAGCGGTCGCCAAACGCCGCCAGTGCCTCATCGTCCGGCAAACCGTTGGCCGCGCCGACACACACACGCAGCGGACATTGAATTTGAGTATGACCCCGGCGAAAGCGACGCTCGTTGAGCACGCCCAGCAAGGTATTGAGAATGGCGGTCGAGCCCAGGAAGACTTCATCGAGAAACACGATATCGGCCTCTGGCAGCATGCCGCTGACGTCGGTTTCCACCGTGCCTTCACGCAATTTCTTCAGGTCTACGGCACCAAAAAGCTCCGACGGCTCAGTGAAGCGCCCCAGCAAGTATTCGAAGTAACGCCCACCCATGGACTGCGCCACACGGCGTACCACGGCGCTCTTGGCCGTGCCAGGCGGGCCGATCACCAGAATGTGCTCTTGGGCGACCGCCGCCAGCACAATCAGCTCGGCCAATTGCTCGCGCCCGATCAATCCTTCGGTCGCCTTGCGCACAGCGTGGCGGATTTGCGTGGCAGCGCTTTGCAACTGAGCAATCATGGGTGTCTTCCCTGAAACCAAAGCAGAGAATCTTGCCTGAGGCTAAGGTATTAGCAAAGTGTTGTTACACACTCTTAGAGGAGCCAGCCCATGCAACTCGAAGGATCCTGCCATTGCGGCGCCGTAACATTCAGCCTGAACAGCCAGCATCCCTACCCGTACCAGCGTTGCTATTGCTCGATCTGCCGCAAGACCCAAGGCGGCGGCGGTTATGCGATCAACCTGGGCGGCGACGCCAAGAGTTTGAAGGTACGCGGGCGCAAGCTGATCTCGGTCTACCACGCCAGGCTCAAGCCCGAAGGCGCCAGCCGCGCGCATGCGAGCACTGCCGAACGGCATTTTTGCTCGCAATGCGGCAGCGCCTTGTGGCTGTTCAGCCCCGAATGGCCAGAGCTGATTCACCCGTTTGCTTCAGCCATCGACACGCCATTGCCGGTGCCGCCCGAGCACACGCACCTGATGCTCGGCTCGAAGGTGCCGTGGGTCGAAGTCAGTGTGCACAAAGGCGATTTGCAGTTCGACGAGTACCCCGAAGAATCTATCGCCCAGTGGCATGAGCGTTTGGGGCTCGCGCGTTAACACTCTTTGACAGTTTCTCGACAAAGCTCTCAAAGATTGTTGGCCAGCATCGCCTTAGCATTCGAGCATCCAAACCACCATTCGGGTGCTCTTCATGTTTCGCACATTGCGCGGTATTCCGTTATGGGGTTGCCTGCTCGGCACGCTCGGCTGCCACGTGCAGCCGCCTGCCCCGCCCGCGATTCCCAAGGGCGATTACGGCGCGATCATCCGTTACCTGCAAGCGCGCATCCCCAAGGACCTGGCCCGCGAGAATGTGCCCGGTTTGTCGATTGCGCTGGTCAATGGCCAGGAGCTGATCTGGGCGCGCGGCTTTGGCCTGGCCGACAAGGCCCAGGGTGTGCCGGTGACCGCCAACACGGCGTTTCGCGCCGGCGGCATTTCCAAGTTACTGACGGCCACAGCGGCCATGCAGTTGGTCGACCAACAGCGCCTGGCCCTCGACGCGCCGATCCAGCAGACCTTGCGCGAATTCTACGTGCGTTCGCGCTTTCATACTGACCAGGCCGCCGCCGACCGCGACATCACCCTGCGCCGCCTGCTCAGCCATCAATCCGGCTTGCCCAGCGAGCACCTGCGCGACGTGCGCAGCACTTACGCCATGGGCCAGATGCCGATGCGGGTGTCGGGTGTATGGCTGAGCAGCCCGCCAGGCTCGCAGGTGGCCTATTCCAACCTCGGTTATTCGCTGGTCGGTGCGGCCATCGAGCGCAGCAGCGGCAAGAGTTTTGAAGCCCAACTGCAAAGCCGCCTGCTCAAGCCCCTGGAGATGAACCAGTCGAGTTTTGTCGGCACCGGCACGCAATTGAGCTTTCGCGCCCTGGGCTACGAAGACGGCGTGGCAAGTACCGATGCACAGGTGCGTGACCTTGCCGCCGGCGGCTTGTGGGCCAGCCCCAAAGACCTTAGCCATTATGTGCAGATGCTGTTTGCCCACGGCCTCTATAAGGGCAACCGTGTGCTTGAGAGCCCGTCGATTGATCAGATGTTCACCCAGCAAAACACCGGCAATGCCCTGGACTTCGATTGCCAGATGGGCCTGGGCTGGTTCCTGGCGCCCTGCGGCGATGAACCCGTCGCCCCCGGCGTGCGCACTTACCAGCACAGTGGCGGCGGCGATGATTTTGCCGCGCAGCTGAGCGTACTGCCAGACCAGCAGTTGGCGGTGATCATCATGGCCAATGACAGCAACGCCGAAGAACTGGTCGCGCGCCTGGCCACCGAGACCCTGCGCCTGATGTTCCAGGCGCAAACCGGGCAGTCCGTGTGCGCCGACGACTGCCAGGCGCCCAGCCATGGGCTCAAGTTGCGCCAGGTGCCCGCCGCCGTCGACCGCAAGCGCCTGGCCGGGTTTTATGCCACGGCCTGGGGCGTATTCCGGGTCAAGGATGAGGGCGATCGACTGAGCGGTGAGCTGGCCGGGTTTGACTTCGAGTTGTTGCGCGACGAACACGGCTGGCTGCGCGCGCAGAAAAAAGTCCTTGGCTTTTGGCTCAAGGACTTGGGTGAGCTGGGCCGCGTG
Source organism: Pseudomonas edaphica (assembly GCF_005863185.1). Classification (GTDB taxonomy): domain Bacteria; phylum Pseudomonadota; class Gammaproteobacteria; order Pseudomonadales; family Pseudomonadaceae; genus Aquipseudomonas; species Aquipseudomonas edaphica. The sequence continues at coordinate 7,181 of NZ_VBVZ01000064.1, read as the reverse complement.
CAGCTGGACGTGGTCACGGTGCAGGGCCGCCAAGTACTCACGGCCCGCAGCCATGGCCAACGCCTGGCCATCGGCGAGCGCATCGACCCGCCGCCGCTGCCGCTGGCGTGGGCCAACACCATCGGCACCTACCAGGTGCTTAACACCCACGAACCCGACGCGCCGTTGAGCGGTATCAGCGTGCGCCTGGAAGAAGGCTTTCTGGTGATTCGCGGCCAATTGCACAACGAGCCGCTCACCGACTACATCCTGCTTCCCGTCGACAACGCCCACGCGGTGCTGGCCGGCAACGGCTACGGCCTGGGCGACACGGTAAGCCGCCAGGTAAACGGACTCAGCGCTTCGGGTTACTCCTTCAAACGCACGCAATCGCGAGATAAACCCTTGAGTTTCTGAACCTGGGCTGAAGCAAAAGCCATCATTGCGCACCAATACAATTTACCAACAGAACTGAACACCCCCTGCCGCTACGTTGGTGCTCGAACGCTTCATTCAATATCAACCGATCAGTGACATCGTGCATTGGCGCGCCGACCAACGCGCCCATCGCATGAATACCGCAGTATCCGTATTTAACCGGGGAACGACCATCAAGCCTCTTAACCGATCGCATGCCTTTCGATCGCTATGCGCACTCTCGTTAGTGTCAATGGCGCTTGCAGGATGCTCAACAGCCCCCCTGCCGGTATTGAAACCGTCTACACCGGAGCAATGGCGCAACGTCCAACCTTCTCTTGCGCCGCCCCAACCCGACCTGAACCAATGGTGGCATGCATTCAACGACCCCCAGCTCAATGCGTTGGTGGATCGTGCACTGCAAAACAACCTGAACGTCGCCGTAGCGGTGGAGCGCTTGCGCGCCATCCGGATTATGAGCCAGCACGCGCAGTCCCCTTACCTGCCCTCGCTGAGTATAAAAACCAAGGATGCCGTCAGCCCTGATACCAGTACTTCTTATTTCCTGATCGGCTTCGATTCGGTCTGGGAGTTGCCATTGTTTGGCATGCAACAAAGTGCCGAGCGCCTCGCCCAAGGGAACCAGGCATTGGCGGATAACAACCTGCGCACCCTACAAGTTTCATTGGTGGCTGAAGTCAGCCGGCGCTGGATCGAATTGCGAGCAGCCCAACAAACGGAGCAGACCCTTGCAACCCTGCGCGAAGTTGGCCATGGAAAACTGGCACGGCTGCGCGCCCGGGAACAGCTCGCACTGGCCTCCTGCGCAGACGTTGCCGCTGCACAGGCTGAACTGGCCCTCGCTGAAATGGCGCTGACGCGCGTGCACCAGCGGACAAACCGCAGCGCGCAGCAATTGGCATTATTGTTGGGCCAGAGCGCGCCCGACCCTCTTTGGCTGCAACCGGGGCGGCTACCGACGCTCGGTGACTGGCAACTCAATAGCGTTCCCACAGACCTGTTGCGCACCCGCCCGGAAATTGCCGGCGCCGAAGCCTCGGTGATTATCGCCGCCGGTGAGCTGGGAATGAGCCAGGCCGATATTTACCCGCACATCAGCTTCGGCACCTCACTGCAGTGGTCGCTCAATATCGCCAGCAACCGCAACAATACCCCCAATGGCAACAGCATCTTCTCGGCGGGCCCCGGCATCAGTATTCCCTTGTTCGACTGGGGCCTGCGCGTGGCGGCTGCGAAAGCCAAGGACCACCATCTGCAGGCCGCCGTCCTCGGGTATCGCCAAGCGGTGCTGGAGGGGGTTGCCGAAGTCGAAAACGCCTTGGGTGACCTGGAGCAATTACGTGCACGCGAACAATTGTCCCGTCAGGCCTATGCCGCCAGGCAAACCCAGCTTGGCGCACTGCAACAACGGGCAGCGTTGAAGCTCTTGAGTCCATTGGACCTGGTAGAAGCGCAGGTTCAGACACTGCATGCGCAGCAACAAGTCGACCGGGCCGGCACCGAGCGTGCCATTGCCTACGTCGCACTCTACAAGGCACTCGGCGGCGCACCGTTGCCCAGCGCTGCACCTCAGACAGCCACGCGCCATAAGGAGACTGACTGATGGTTGCGCTTGCACGCCTGACGCTGATCCATGAATGGCGGCGCTTCCTGCCAGCGATTATTGCAGTGGGCTTCGCAGGGCTGCTGCAACTGCTTCAGACCGCGTTGGTACTGGGTATCTTCAGCAGCGCCAGTGTGTACGTCACCGGCTCGCGCGCCGACCTTTGGGTGGGCTATCCCGGCACCCAAAGCGTCAACCTGGGTCGACCGATCGATGCCGGTGTAGAGATGCGTATACGCATGGACCCCGATGTCCTCAGGGTCGAGCCCTACCGCTGGGTGGATGCTGACTGGCGGGGTACCCAGGACACAGGTGGAGTCTCGGTATTTGTTTCCGGTATCGACGCAGACCCACAAGGTTTGATGTTCGCCCGCTTACTGCCCGGCTCGTTGCGGGCACGCCTGAATGAACCGGGAGCGGTCATCGTTGACCGCGCCGACCTCGACAGCCTGGGCCTTGATCCTGGAAACGCGGCCACTATCAACGGCCACCGGGTGCATGTAGTCGGCGTCATCAGCGGATTACGCGCACTGGGTGGGGTTAACGTGATTGCATCGTTAGCCACGGCCCGCCAGCTGGATACGAGCGCCGATACAGATCGCATAACCTACTGGGTGGCCAAGGTCCGAGACCCCAGTCAGGCGGACGCGGTTGCAGCACGCATCGACGGCAGCCCGGCATTCGGCAAATACGCGGTGTGGACCGCAGCGCAGTTCAGCTACCGCTCGCAGATGCATTGGATGTTCGACACCGGGGCCGGCGCGGGTGTGTTGTTTTTGGCAGTGATCGTGTTCCTGGTAGGGGCGGTGATTACCAGCCAGACCCTGGTGGCGGCCGTGATTGGATCGATCCGCGAATACGCAACCCTTAACGCCCTCGGCGTCGGCGTCACGTCTCTGCGCAAAGTCGTGATGGAACAAGCGTTCTGGGTGGGCGCCCTGGGCTTGCTGGGCAGCACTGGGCTGACCGGTCTGTTCTTCGCCCTGGCGCATTACTACAACGTTCCGATGACTCTTTCCCCCGTCGCAGCCCTGGCCTGCCTGCTCTTGAACATGACCCTGGCCCTGGTTTCCGGCCTGGCCGCGATACACTCATTGCGTCATGCCGACCCAGCAAGCCTTTTGAGATAGAACCCACGATGACCACATCCTTCACCCTGCATGCCACTGGCATCGGCAAGGCATTTGTATCAGGCCAGGTTATGACCCCTGTACTGCACGACATCACCCTGGCAATAAGGCCCGCGGAACTGACCCTGATCGCGGGGCCATCCGGTTGCGGAAAAAGCACGCTGCTGGCGATTCTCAGCGGCTTGCAGCAACCCGACCAAGGCCGTGTGGAGGCCCTCGGGCAAAGCCTGGGAACGCTTGCCCCACGGGCGCTGGAGCATTTTCGACTGCATCACACGGGCTTCATATTCCAAGGCTTCAATCTGTTCCCGGCGCTGACGGCCTTGCAACAGGTCGAGTTGCCCCTGAGTTACCTCGGGCTCACTTCGCAGGAAGTGCGCAGGCGCGCGACTCAGGCTCTGGAAGATGTAGGCCTCGGTTCGCGCATGGCCTTGCGCCCGGCCGCGCTGTCCGGGGGAGAAAAACAACGGGTGGCTATCGCCCGCGCCGTGGCGAAGGCGCCCGAGTTGCTGTTCGCAGACGAACCCACCAGCGCCCTGGACGCGGCCAACGGCCAGATCGTGATCGATATCTTGCACCGTATCGCCCGTGAACGCGGCACTACGGTGCTGTGCGTCAGCCACGACCCGCGTTTGATCAGCCACACCGACCGTGTATTGGCCATTGAAGACGGCCGCATCATCAGCGACTCCCACCATCACCTGCGGCCCGCCAGCCCTGCCGCCCCCCAGGAACACTGCGTATGAATGTCCGCTCCCTCTCCCCTTGGCTGACCCTGTTCAGTGCCTGTTTGCTCCTGAACGGCTGTTCACGTGAGGATACGCCGGCTCAAGCCACGGCCTCGTCACCGACTTACCTGGCAGTGGCTCGCGGCCGCGTCGATGTCGAGGGTGGCCTGCTCAACCTGCAGTTTGCCCGCGATGGCGTGGTGGCCGAGATCAAAGTCAAAGAAGGTGATTCTGTAAAAAAAGGTCAACTGCTCGCCTCCCTGGACAGCGAACAGGCGCGCCTGGCCGTAAGTGCCGCGCTTGCCGACCAACAACAGGCTCAAGTGCACGCCAGGCACCTGCAAAGACAGTTCAACTTTGCCGACCAGAAAGCCACGCGCCTGTCAAAGGCGGCCGCGGCTGGAGCCGCAGATGGCCAGAGTGCCGATGATGCGCGCGAGGCCGCCGAGCAACTGCGCGACGCTATTGAAAAAAACCAAGGACACCTCGAAGCCGCCACAAGAACACTCACCGGTGCGCGCTACGAACTGACCCAGCGCAACCTCTATGCACCGGCGGACGCCGAAGTCGTGCGGCGCCTGACCCAACCTGGCGCTACCGTTTCATCGGAGTCAGGGCCTGCCTTCGTGTTGCTGCCGAACGAGGTACGCATCGTGCGAGCCGAGCTGAACGAGTCGTTTATTGCGCAGGTCCACGCCGGTATGAAAGCCGAAATATCGACCGAAAACGGCAACGACCAACCGTCGCTGTCCGGTCATGTGGTGCGTATCAGCTCCGTGCTGGGTAACAGCACGCTTGAAGGCGACCCACAGGCACGAGCCAATATGCGTACCGTGGAATGCATAGTGGCGTTCGAACAACCTGCACCTGCGTCACTGCGTGTGGGCCAGCGCATGCTGGTACGGTTCGGGGCACCTTAAAGCCTTTGGCGGCTGCCCGCGACCGCCGGCAACCGCCTACTCGCCATACGCCCACGTCATCCGAAACGACGCCCCGCCCCACTCCGAGTCCAGCACTTCAACCTGCCCGCCATGCCACTGGCTGACGCGTTTGACCAACGCCAGGCCCAAGCCAAAGCCGCCGGTGCGGCGATCGCGGCTGGCATCCAGGCGCAGGAAGGGTTCGAAGATTTTGGAACGGCCCTCCATCGGCACACCTGGGCCATCATCATTGACCCGCACTTCGTAACCATTGCCGAACTTGACCAGCGACACTTCTACACGGCGCTCGGCATAACGAATGGCATTGCGCAGCAGGTTGATCACTGCGCGCGCCATAAAGCGCGGCTCGATCTGGATAAAGTCTACGTCACAGGTGCGCAACGAGAGCTGCACACCCGCGGCTTCAGCTTCCAGGGCCACACTGCCGATCACACTATCGAGCCAGCTATGCGCTTCGATATTTTCCCGGGTGACCTGTGTGGCGCCGCGCTCCAGGCTGGCATAGGTCAACAACTCAGACACCATTTCTTCCAGTTCGCCAAGGTCGGCGTACATATCGGCGATCAATTCGCGGCTCTGGCGTGGGTCGGCCTGTTGCTTGAGTTGGTCCAGCTCAAACGACAAGCGCGCAATCGGTGTGCGCAACTCATGGGACACCGCGTTGGTCAGTTCACGCTGGTTGGCGATCAGGCTTTCGATGCGCTCGGCCATCTGGTTGAAGTGCCCGGCCAGCTCACGCACGGTGGAACGGCGCGGCAGCAGGATGCGCGAGCCGAGGTCGTTATCGCCAAAACGCTGCGCGGCCAGGCGGATATGCTCCAGGTCGCGCCAATGCGGGCGTACCCAAAAATACAGGACGATGGCCAGGCTCACACCCAGGAAGCCATAGGCCCACAGGTACAACCATTTGGGCTCTTCCGGCAGTTTGATCTGCAACAATTGCGGGCCGCCATCAATGGTGGTCAGGAACTCCATGAAGTCGCCGCGCACCACCAGTTGGCCGCCCGCCAACAGTTGCTGTTCGCGGTCATTGAGCGCCAGGGTGTCGCGCGGCACCAGCTTGAGGCGCAAACCATAATGGGGTTGCAGCTCAGCCAGGCGCGCATCGCGGGCCGCCCCCTGCACCGGGCGCAGTTGCTCGACCAGGCCATAGGCCGGCCCGCGCAAGGCTTCACGGTTATAAACCTCGTTGGCCTCGGGCAATAACTCATCGAAGGTGTAGTTGACCAGCCAGATTGCCCCGGCCAACCCCAGCGCCAGGATCACATACAGGCGCAGAAACAGGCGCAGCATCTAAACCTCCCACGCAAACGGATTGAACAGATATCCCTTGCCCCAGATGGTCTTGATGCACACCGGTTCGCGCGGGTTGTCATTGAGCTTGCTGCGCAATTTGCTGATGTATACGTCGACACTGCGGTTCAGGCCGTCGAAGGCAATACCGCGCATGCGGTTGAGAATGTCGTCGCGCGAAAGGATAGTCCCAGAGTGACTGGCCAGCAGCCACAGCAACTCAAACTCCATGGTGGTGAGGTCGATGGCCTCACCGCCCAGGCTGACGCCCCGGCAACTGCGATCAATCGACAAGCGGCCGAACTCCAGCGCACCGCGCACCGTGGGCTCCGGCACCTGGCGGCGCTGCAGCGCGCGCAGGCGGGCGAGCAATACCGGCGGCTTGATCGGTTTGATCACGTAGTCATCGGCGCCCGACTCCAGGCCCAGGATGTGGTCCAGGTCGTCTTCCTTGGCGGTGAGGATGACGATGGGCGTGTCGGACACGCTGCGAATTCCCCGGCACACGTGCAGCCCGCTCTGGCCCGGCAGCATCAGGTCGAGCACCACAATTTTCGGTTTGAAGTCGAGAAACGCCGCCAAGGCCTCATCGCCCCGGTGCACCACGCGCACCTCGAAACCGTGTTGCGACAGGAAGTGCGCGATCAGCCCTGCCAGCTTTTCATCGTCCTCAACGAGCAGGACCTTGCCCAGACCCAGGTTTTCCATAAGTTCTCAGTGTGGATGCGCGGATTGAAGTTGGAGCATTATAGGTGGCAAGCTGGCCTGAAAAGGTACTGGGCGCGGCAAAAAAAGCCTTTCTGTGGGGCTTTCGAACAACCTTCATGTTTTTAAAGGTTTTTAACATTTCACCCGGAGTTTTTAACGTATCAAATCGCGGCGTTCGCAGCCTTGCCCAAGAAAGATAGTGATTTTTCTGACAGCCATAACTCACGTCATTTTCGGAAGTTTCGACACTAGCATTTATTGAGTAAACGCCTTAAATTGTCACGACGCAGTGACAAAACAGTGACGCGGCCGTCGTTGACAGCCCAACAACGCCAATGAAACTATCCATGCACTTTTCAGC
>NZ_VBVZ01000649.1 GCF_005863185.1 Pseudomonas edaphica | reverse complement strand
GATAAGCCCGCTCGATGGCTTGGTGACGCCAACGGTTGATCAGCAAGCCATTGGCGATGGTCGCCAGAAACGCCATGGGCTGGCGCAACTCGCGTACATCCTCCTGGGAGCGCAGCACACGGATAAAGGTGTCGTGTGCGAGGTCTTCGGCATCGGCCGTGTGCCCCAGCCGCCGATGCAACCAGCCTCGGAGCCAGCTGTGGTGATTGGCGTACAGCTGGGCGACGGGCGAGGGGGTGCTGTCGTGCTGCATTTCAGATCCACACTAATGATAATGGTTCTCATTTTATGGTCTGAGGAGAGGGGTTGTATAGAGGAAAAGTTGCGACGATCAGCCAAATCCAATGGCAAAAAAGCCTGCATTTCTGCAGGCTTTTCTCTATCTGGCTCCACGACCTGCAACGGAGCCACGAAAAACGTGCTGCAGACACTGAATCAATGCACCGCGTGACTATCAGCTATCGAGCAACCTTTATGCCTCACTTAACTTCCTGACCAACGTAGCCGCCATTAGCTTCAACGTTCTCTTGCTCACAGGCGCATCTCACTAACGCCTAAAGATGATTGATTTTGCGAAATCTGCATACTTATAAAACCAACTCAACGCAAACAAAATCGAGAATGGCATTCCAAACCATACAAATACCACATCAAATTCCACCTCAAACCCTGCGGAAATAAACAGGACTGGCAACAATGCCAGCAGGCAGCCTATGGAAAGCATTACGACTAAAATACCCGCCGCCATTATCGCCGAAGACATCAACTTACTTACCGTCACCCTTAGCCTCCTCGTAAAAGCCATAGCCTTTATAACCCACTCCGCCGACATACACACCCAGCGCAGTACCAAATGGCGTTTTCGTACCTAACAGCGGAATGATAAAATTATTATCCATCTTCGGAACCAAAACCCCGAAGATCGAACCCTTCCTCAACCCATCCGAAGCCCCCATCACGAGAGGGACTTTCCCAAAGCCAGCACCGGCGGAAAGTAACGTATCCGCCCCTTGGTAGACCAATGGACCATAGCCACCTGGAATCAAGTCAAACGCCGACTTAACAGGGTTGCCCGCGAAAGATGAAGGCCGCTCTGCGCGCTCCCAGATCAACGAGGGAGAAACTTTTAGAAAGGTCAGGGTCTTTTGCCACTTATCGCCTTGAACCGTCGCCGTTCAAATAGCCTTGCCTTCTGCGTTCACCTGAATGATCGCGTTGTCTTGCAGAACGTTGAACAACGTTGAGTTCGAAGTGGGGATCGATTCTGTCAGCTACCGAGCAACCTTCATGCCTCACTCAACTTCCTGACCAACGTAGCCGCCATTAGCTTCAACGTTCTACTATCTGCCTCAAACCCCTCATCTAGAGCGCGTATGACCTGTGCCCTGTCAAGAATGTAGCCAGCCAAAAAAACTGACTCAATTGATTCAATTGCATGAATGACAACCGACTCCTCTCCAGCTTTTAGAAGCGTTACCAAAACACGCAACGCCCGCTCATCATTCGAGTCACCGAGAGACTCCGCGCACCGACCTCGCCAGACTTCAGACTTCGCCCGAAGAGCAGACTCAAGTTCCTCCCAGTTTGAATTATCAAACTGAGAGATCTTGGAGGCCGCGATATTAATTCCTACATCCGACCAATAATCTTCTGACCCTATCGAACCCAGAAAACAATCATACTTCCCGAACATAAATCACCTATAAAATCCAGGAAAAAATGAAAACAAGGCTTCTTCAAGCTAAATAAATCCGTACCCTTTTACCCTTGGAAATATTGGAGCGAGCTCTGCGTGATGAGTGGCGCGATCAATCCCAGGGCTTAGGGTAAATGTGTGGGGATCCCTCAGGGTCCGTCTGCTTTTTTGGATTTATTTACCATGCGGCGTGACGATTCGACGGTGTCGACTTTCCGGAATGCCTCATCTTTTCAACTGTCGCTTTGGACGCTGAGTACTTATCAGCATATTTTTCCGGAGTGCGCCTGTGAAGCTCAGCCAAAATCGACACCAGACTTTCATGACTCGCCAAGTCTGCAGGTTCTATTCCAATAGCATCTTCATAGCACTGCAAGGCGCCTTCAAGATCCCCTACCTTTACCAACATCGCACCGAGCTCAAGATACGTATCGACAAATGACGGCTCAGCTTCAATAGTGGCCTGATAATACTTAAATGCGTCGACATAATTAGACGCCCGCTCATTGGATACACCCGCCAGGAAAAGATAGCGCGCGATGACCTGGCCGGGGGCCAATTGGGTAGCCACCTCATAATGTTTTATGGCTTGGGCGAGGTCACGCTGATAGAAACAAATATCGCCCAAACACTCAGCGAATGTTGACTCCGACAGTGAGTGCGAGCACTCGTTGAAATAGTCAACAGCCTTTTCGTCAAGTCCGCTTGAGAGGTATCGAATCAGCTGTCTCTTTATGTCTCTAAAATCAGATTCGCTCACACCTACTCTCCGACCACTTTAACGTGCTTAACAATCAAATTGAATGAATCCAACAGCGTAGGTGGCACCCCGATGTTTCGAAAATTAGAAACCGGACCAATGCCTTCCACGGCAAAAAGTGGACAGATTTTTAATTAACAAAAGACTCGGAAAATTAAATAAATCTGTCTCCTTTACCGCTTATAACCTGCCCCGGCCCTTTTGCACCTATTCAACTCTTCAATGCTGGCAAAGACAGCACTTCATCGTACTGTGGCCAGTCTTCCCTTGCGCGTTTGAGCACACCTTGCATCAATTCGTCCAACTCAGGCACTGGCTGCTCGGGCGGCAATTGGTCAAAAGGCGCGGCCAGCAGCGGATGATCAATCTTCTGCGGATTGGCTAAACCTTCCCACTGGCGCAGGCGCAGGATAAAGAGAATTTCCACCGGCACGCGCTCCAAGTGCCAGTCCTGATTGAAGTCGTAGGAATTCTTCTGGCTCTCTTTACCGGTTTGCCAAGTGTGGCGGTCACACGCGGCCAACAGACAGGGCATCAGGTCGTCGGGGCTGGGAGTGCGCCACTTGGCCAGCAAGGCTTCGTAGATGGGTTCGTCGTAAGCATAAGCAGGCCATTGATGCGAGACATCGCCCACCCAATCGGCAAACACACGCAGCATAAAGGCTTGGGCGCGGCGGTGTTGCTCTTCGTACTCAATCACTAATTGATGCCCACGGTTGAGAGCCGCATGGGTGAGATAGCCCTGATGGATGACGGCATCCTTCCAGCCTAGGATCGCCATGGCGGCCATCATATTGGTGGCGGTTTGGATGCTGTAGTTTTCCTGGCGAATGTGGTTGCCGTGGAATTGATCATACTGGTGCGCCCAAAAGAATAATTGCCAAACACCTACTTGGTAGTAGCGCAT
>NZ_VBVZ01000648.1 GCF_005863185.1 Pseudomonas edaphica | reverse complement strand
CCCGTATTACTACTACGGCAACGGCAGCGGCGTGGGCTCCTCCGCCTATGCGCTCAACAGCGGTTCCAACAAAGGCGGCGTATTCGACCTCGGCAACCTGCCGACGCAGGCCCAGTACAACGCTGACGGCTCGGCGACGACGGGCGTCTACTACCGCCCTTCGCGCACCCAGACCTGGCGCCCGGGCATCACCACCAAGCTGAACTGGGACCTGGGCGACCACAGCCTGCAATTCGGCTACTGGTACGAGCGCGCCCGCCAAAGCCAGACCCAGCCGTTCATTGCCCTCAAGAACAGCGGCAAGCCCAGCGACACTTGGCCGGACGCCAGCTCCGTGGTCGACGCCAATGGCAACACCGTACAAGGCCGCGACCGCTACACCGTAACGCCAGCGCAAAAAGTCTGGGCTCAGGACACCTGGTACATCAACTCGGACTGGACCCTGATCGCGGGCCTTGCCTACATGAATGTCGAGCGTGAGGGCACCAACCACGGCAGCCTCACCGAACAACCGGGCAAGGCCAACCAGACCTACAACAAGTTGCTGCCCAACGCTGGCCTGAAATACCAGCTCGACGAGCGTGACCAGTTGTTCTACAGCCTTTCGCGCAACATGCGTATCCCGCAGAACTACGTGCTGTACGACAAAGGCGTGGGCTCCCTGGACTCCAAGCCGGAACTGAGCTGGAACCAGGAACTGGGCTGGCGCTACACCGGCGAAGACATGACCCTCGCCGCCACCCTGTTCTACATGCAGTTCAAGAACCGCCAACTCACGTCCCTGGACAGCAACGGCGATTCGGCCGACATCAACGCCGGCACCGTGATCAACAAAGGCCTGGAACTGGAGTGGAGCGGCAAGCTGCCGCACAACTTCAATTACTACACCTCCTACACCTACACCAGCTCCAAGCAGCAGGACGACCTGACCGTCTTCAGCGCCGGCAAACCGATCGTATTGCCCACCAGCGGCAAGCAGTTCGCCAACGTGCCGGCCAACATGCTGGCGGCCAACATCGGCTATGACGACGGGCGTTTCTACGGCACCTTCGGCGGCAAATTCACCAGCAAGCTCTACGGTGACCTGACCAACGACGAAGCCATTTCGGCGCGCACCGTTTTCAACCTCGGCGCCGGTATCTACCTGCCCGTGGACAAGAAAGTGGTCAAGGACGCCACCCTGCGCCTGAACGTCGACAACCTGTTTGACAAGAAGTACCTGGACGGCGTGTACACCACCAAGACCAACGCGGCGAGCTACAGCGGTTTCCGCGATGGTGACCCGGCTTACATCGTCGGCCTGGACCGTACCGTCACGGTTTCCCTGGAAGCGAATTTCTGATTAATCACCTGAGAGGAACACACTCATGGACATGGACCTGCTGCACCAAATCACCTTCTATGTGATGTACGCCGCGATGGCGATCGCGATCTTCATCACCATCGAACGGGGCATCTACTTCGCTTACGTGCGCCGCCAGGCCCGCGCCCTGACCGACGTGCTGGGCGCCAACGTGCACAGCGAGCGCGACTTGCCAGAAAGCCTCACCCGCCGCGACAGCCTGCCGCTGAACATGGTGCTGCCGATCCTCGCGCAAAAGGCCTCCAACGGCTCGCGCAAGGACCTGGACGACGAAATCGAAACCCAGTACCTCAAGACCCGTGCGCCGCTGTCGCGCAGCCTGTGGATCATCGAGACCATCACCACCGCCGCGCCATTGCTGGGCCTGCTGGGCACCATCCTCGGCATCATCGACACCTTCAAGGCGCTGGCCAGTGCCGGCGTGTCCGACCCAGGCCAGATCTCCGGTGGCATCGGTACGGCTTTGTTCGCCACCGGCCTGGGTATCGCCATCGCGCTGTTCTGCGTGGTGTTCCACAACTTCTTCCAGGACAGCCTGGAGCGCATCAACGACCAGCTGAAAATCCTGCTGATCCGTGCGGCCACCGGCGCCCGTGTACAGGGTGAAGTACCGCATCTGGTGCCAACGCCGTTGCACACCCGCACGGCATGACCTTCAGGGCGGGCGCATGATGCGCCCGCCTTTCTTTTTGCCCCGATGAGACGCCTATGTCCCTCTCGATAAAGTTGCGTATCGCAGGCCTGACCGGCCTTCTGTTGAGTCCGCTTGCCCAGGCGGACTTTTCAATTCCAGGGTTTGAATTGGTACACACCGTACCGGTGGACACTGCGCTGGGGACTGCCGACTTGCGCCAGCCAGGGCCGGTGTGGATCGAGCTGTTTGACGGCGCAAAAAGCAGCATTGATATCGGCCAGTTCTACGCGGCCGACCATCCCGGTTCGGTGATGGACAAGGTGATCGAGCATCTGGAAGCTGCCGGAAAACGGGGTGTGAAGATTCGCTTTCTGCTGGAGGAAAAAGGTATTCGGCTGTCGGAGGCGTCTACGCTGGAACGCCTGCGCGCAATTCCTAACCTGACCTTTCGCGTGCTGGCCTATGGGCAGTTGAGCGGCGGGATCATCCACGCCAAGTACATGGTGGTGGACGGCAAGCAGGCGTTTGTCGGCAGTCAGAATTTCGATTGGCGCTCGCTGGAGCATATCCATGAAACCGGGTTGCGCATCAGCGATGCCAGCGTGGTCAGCCAGGTGCAGGCGATCTTCAACCAGGACTGGCAAGCCCAGGCCGCCTTGGCGGATAAGCAACCGGTGCCACTGCCCGCTGCGGCCCAGGAGCCTGCGCGCACCGGCAACTACCTGGTGGCCAGCCCGCAACGCTACAACCCGCCCGGCGTGGGCGACTCACAACTGGAACTGCCGCGCCTGCTAAGCGAAGCCAAGAAAGAAGTGCGCGTGCAATTGCTCGACTACGCGCCGCTGTCCTACGGGCCGGATAGAACCCGCCCCTACTACGCAGTGATCGACAACGCCGTGCGCGCCGCCGCTGCGCGTGGGGTGTCGGTCAAGCTGATGGTGTCCAACTGGAACACCGACAAGCTGGAACTGCCCTACCTCAAAAGCCTGGCCGTGCTGCCCAACGTCGAGGTCAAGATCGTCACCCTGCCCGAAGCCAAACAAGGGTTTATTCCGTATGCGCGGGTGATCCACAGCAAGACCATGGAGATCGACGGGCAAGTGGCCTGGGTTGGCACCAGCAACTGGTTGGGCGGGTATCTGGATAACTCGCGCAACCTGGAAGTGGTGATGCACGACGCGGCGATGGCCAAGCGCATCGGGCAGTTGCACGAGCAGTTGTGGGAGGGGCCGTATGCCAAGGCGTTGGACGTGATGGCATCGTATCCGGAGCCGCATCCGGGTAAGCCTTGAGCACTCATTTCAAACTTCACTGTAACCCCCTGTGGGAGCTGGCTTGCCTGCGATGGCGGACTGTCAGTCGACAACTTC
>NZ_VBVZ01000647.1 GCF_005863185.1 Pseudomonas edaphica | reverse complement strand
TTTTGCCACAAACGCGACCTTCGGCGTGTGCTGGCGCTGGGCGGCTTCGTCCAAGTGTTTGATCAGGCCCATGCGCAACGCGCCATAGGCCCGCACGGTCTCGAACATTGCCAGGGCCTTCGGGTCGCTGTTGATCGCGCCTTGCAGCTCGGTGCCGGTGTAGCCGAGGTCTTGGGCGTTGATGAAAATCGTCGGGATACCGGCGTTGATCAGCGTCGCCTTGAAGGTGCCGACACCCGGTACTTCCAGGTCGTCGATCAGGTTGCCGGTGGGAAACATCGAGCCACCGCCGCCCTCTTCTTCCGCTGCCGGGTCCATGAACTCCAGCTGCACTTCGGCAGCCGGGAAGGTCACGCCGTCGAGCTCAAAGTCGCCGGTTTCCTGCACCGCGCCGTCGGTGATCGGCACGTGAGCGATGATGGTCTTGCCGATATTGGCCTGCCACACCCGCACCACCGCCACACCGTTATGCGGCACGCGGGCCGGGTCAACCAGGCCGGCGCTGATGGCAAACGAACCCACCGCCGCCGACAGGTTGCCGCAGTTGCCGCTCCAGTCGACAAACGGCTTGTCGATCGAGACCTGGCCAAACAGGTAATCCACGTCGTGATCGGCCCGGGTGCTTTTGGCCAGGATCACGGTTTTGCTGGTGCTGGAGGTTGCACCGCCCATGCCGTCGATTTGCTTGTCGTAGGGATCGGGGCTGCCGATGACCCGCAACAGCAAGGCATCGCGAGCAGCGCCTGGCACCTGCGCCGACTCGGGCAGGTCCTTGAGGCTGAAAAACACGCCCTTGCTGGTGCCGCCACGCATGTAGGTGGCGGGGATCTTGATTTGCGCTGCGTGTGCCATGGTTATCCCCTTAAGCCGTCGCCGCCGATTCCAGGAAGTCCTGGGCAAACCGTTGCAACACGCCGCCCGCCTCGTAGATCGACACTTCTTCGGCGGTGTCCAGGCGGCACGTCACCGGCACTTCGACACGTTCGCCATTCTTGCGGTTGATCACCAACGTCAGTTGCGCACGCGGGGTGCGTTGGCCGACCACGTCATAGGTTTCACTGCCGTCGATCTTCAGTGTGTGGCGGTCGGTGCCCGGCAAAAATTCCAGCGGCAACACGCCCATGCCCACCAGGTTGGTGCGGTGGATGCGCTCGAACCCTTCGGCGGCAATCGCCTCCACACCGGCCAGGCGTACGCCCTTGGCCGCCCAGTCGCGGGACGAGCCCTGGCCGTAGTCGGCGCCGGCGATGATGATCAGCGGCTGCTTGCGCTCCATGTAGGTTTCGATGGCTTCCCACATCCGCGTGACCTGGCCTTCGGGCTCGATACGCGCCAGGGAACCCTGCTTGACCTTGCCGTTTTCCACGACCATTTCGTTGAACAGCTTCGGGTTGGCGAAGGTTGCGCGCTGCGCGGTCAAGTGGTCGCCGCGATGGGTCGCGTAAGAGTTGAAGTCGACTTCCGGCAGGCCCATTTTCGCCAGGTATTCGCCGGCGGCGCTGTCGAGCATGATCGCGTTGGACGGCGACAGGTGGTCGGTGGTGATGTTGTCCGGCAGTACCGCCAGCGGGCGCATGCCCTTGAGCGGCCGCGCACCCGCCAGCGCACCTTCCCAGTACGGTGGGCGACGGATATAGGTACTCTGCGGGCGCCAGTCGTACAGCGGCGCGACTTTGGGGCCAGTGTCTTCGTGGATCGCGAACATCGGGATGTAGACGGCGCGGAACTGCTCCGGTTTGACCGACGCCTTGACCACAGCGTCGATTTCTTCGTCGCTTGGCCAGATGTCTTTCAGGCGGATTTCCTTGCCGTCGGCATCCAGGCCCAGCACATCCTTTTCGATGTCGAAGCGGATGGTACCGGCAATCGCATAGGCCACCACCAACGGCGGCGAAGCCAGGAACGCTTGCTTGGCATACGGGTGAATACGTCCGTCGAAGTTGCGGTTACCCGACAGCACGGCAGTGGCGTACAGGTCGCGGTCGATGATTTCTTGCTGGATCACCGGGTCGAGTGCGCCGGACATGCCATTGCAAGTGGTGCAGGCAAAGGCCACCACGCCGAAGCCGAGTTTTTCCAGCTCATGGCCAAGGCCGGCTTCTTTCAGGTACATGGCCACGGTTTTCGAGCCCGGCGCCAGCGAGGATTTGACCCACGGTTTGCGCGTCAGCCCCAGCTGGTTGGCGTTACGTGCCAGCAAGCCTGCGGCAATCACGTTGCGCGGGTTGCTGGTGTTGGTGCAACTGGTAATGGCGGCGATGATCACCGCGCCGTCGGGCATTTGCCCCGGCACATCATCCCACTGACCGGAGATGCCTTGGGACGCCAGATCGCTGGTGGCAACACGCGCATGCGGGTTGCTCGGGCCGGCCATGTTACGCACGACGCTGGACAGGTCGAAGGTCAAGCCGCGCTCGTATTGCGCGCCCTTGAGGTCATCGGCCCACAGGCCGGTGTGGCGGGCGTATTGCTCGACCAACGTGACTTGTTCGTCTTCGCGGCCAGTGAGTTTCAGGTAGGCGATGGTTTGCTGGTCGATGTAGAACATCGCGGCGGTAGCGCCGTATTCCGGGGCCATGTTGGAGATGGTCGCGCGGTCGCCCAGTGTGAGTGCCGAAGCACCCTCGCCGAAGAACTCCAGCCACGCACCCACGACTTTCTGTTTACGCAGGAACTCGGTCAGCGCCAGCACCATGTCGGTGGCGGTGATACCCGGTTGCAGCTTGCCCGTCAGCTCCACGCCGACACTTTCCGGCAGGCGCATCCACGAGGCGCGGCCGAGCATCACGCTCTCGGCTTCAAGGCCACCGACGCCGATGGCGATCACGCCCAGGGCATCCACGTGCGGGGTGTGGCTGTCGGTGCCGACGCAGGTATCGGGGAAGGCCACACCGTCACGCACCTGAATCACCGGGGACATTTTCTCCAGGTTGATCTGGTGCATGATGCCGTTGCCCGGCGGGATCACGTCGACGTTCTTGAAGGCCTTTTTGGTCCACTCGATAAAGTGAAAACGGTCTTCGTTGCGACGGTCTTCGATGGCGCGGTTTTTCTCGAATGCGTCCGGGTCAAAACCACCGGCTTCCACGGCCAGGGAGTGGTCGACGATCAGTTGGGTCGGCACCACCGGGTTGACCTGCGCCGGGTCACCGCCTTGCAGGGCGATCGCATCGCGCAGGCCGGCAAGATCCACCAACGCGGTCTGGCCGAGGATGTCATGGCACACCACACGTGCCGGGAACCAAGGGAAGTCGAGGTCGCGTTTGCGTTCGATCAGTTGGCTCAGGGAAGCGTTGAGGGTGGCCGGGTCGCAGCGGCGTACCAGGTTTTCGGCGAGCACGCGCGAGGTGTACGGCAAGGTGGCATAG
>NZ_VBVZ01000646.1 GCF_005863185.1 Pseudomonas edaphica | reverse complement strand
CACCAGGGTGATGCGATCGCAGGCAAGCCAGCTCCCACAGAAAAGCACATAGGCCAATGTGCCTGGTTCATGCCACTCAGCGACGTTCGATTGGCACGAACTTGCGCTGCTCAACGCCGATGTACTCGGCGCTTGGACGGATGATGCGGTTGTTGGCGCGCTGCTCGAACACATGCGCAGCCCAGCCGGTCAGCCGTGAGCACACGAAGATCGGCGTGAACAGCTTGGTCGGGATGCCCATGAAGTGGTACGCCGAGGCATGGTAGAAGTCAGCATTGGGGAACAGCTTTTTCTGTTCCCACATGGTCTTGTCGATGGCTTCGGAGACCGGGAACAACACTTTGTCGCCGACCTCATCCGCGAGTTGTTTCGCCCAGCCCTTGATCACTTCATTACGCGGGTCGCTGTCTTTGTAGATCGCGTGGCCAAAGCCCATGATCTTGTCTTTGCGCGCCAGCATGCCGAGGGTGCCTTCGACGGCTTCTTCGGCCGAACCGAAACGCTCGATCATCTCCATCGCGGCTTCGTTGGCGCCGCCATGCAACGGACCGCGCAGCGAGCCGATGGCGGCAGTCACGCAGGAATACAGGTCGGACAGGGTTGAAGCACACACGCGGGCGGTGAAGGTCGAGGCGTTGAATTCGTGCTCGGCGTAGAGGATCAGCGACACGTTCATGACTTTTTCATGCAACGCGCTGGGCTTCTTGCCATGCAGCAGGTGCAGGAAGTGGCCGCCGATGCTTGGCTCGTCGGTCACGCAGTCAATCTTCTTGCCGTCGTGGCTGAAGCGATACCAGTAGCACATGATTGCCGGGAAAGCGGCGAGCAGGCGGTCGGTGACATCGTGCTGCGCGCTGAAGTCTTTCTCGGGTTCGATATTGCCCAGGAACGAGCAACCGGTGCGCATCACGTCCATCGGGTGGGCGTCGGCAGGAATGCGTTCTAGCACTTCTTTAAGCGCTTGCGGCAGGTCGCGCAGTTTGCTGAGTTTGGCGCTGTAAGCGGCCAATTCGGCTTTGCTCGGCAACTCGCCGTAGAGCAGCAGGTAGGCGACCTCTTCAAATTGCGCATCGGCGGCCAGTTCACGCACGTCATAGCCGCGATAGGTCAAGCCGGCACCGGCCTGGCCGACGGTGGACAGTGCAGTCTGCCCGGCCACCTGGCCACGCAGGCCGGCACCACTCAGTACTTTTGCTTCAGCCATGGTTCTTCTCCAATTTTGTAGTTATTCAGGGAGGCGCGTTCGTTACTTTTTCGCGGCGAACAGCGCGTCGAGCTTCTGCTCGAAGGTGTGGTAGTCGATGCGATCGTAAAGCTCCATGCGGGTTTGCATGGTGTCGATGACGTTCTGTTGCGTACCGTCGCGACGAATCGCGGTGTAGACGTTCTCGGCGGCCTTGTTCATGGCGCGGAAAGCCGAGAGCGGGTACAGCACGATGGAAACATCGGCAGATTTCAGTTGATCGACTGTGTAGAGGGGGGTTGCACCGAACTCGGTGATGTTGGCCAGGATCGGGGCTTTAACCTTTGACGCGAAGAGCTTGTACATCTCCAGCTCAGTGATGGCTTCCGGGAACACCATGTCGGCACCGGCTTCGATGCAGGCGGCGGCACGCTCCAGCGCCGACTCCAAGCCTTCAACCGCCAGCGCGTCGGTGCGCGCCATGATCACGAAGCTGTCATCGGTGCGCGCGTCTACGGCGGCCTTGATGCGGTCGACCATTTCCTGCTGGGACACGATTTCTTTGTTCGGGCGATGCCCGCAACGCTTGGCGCCGACCTGGTCTTCGATATGGATGGCGGCGGCGCCGAACTTGATCATCGACTTGACGGTGCGCGCCACGTTAAAGGCCGAGGAGCCGAAACCGGTGTCGACGTCGACCAGCAGCGGCAGGTCGCACACGTCGGTGATGCGGCGTACGTCGGTGAGTACGTCGTCCAGGCCGGTGATGCCCAAGTCCGGCACGCCCAGGGAACCGGCAGCTACGCCGCCGCCTGACAGATAAATCGCCTTGAAACCGGCACGCTTGGCCAGCAGCGCGTGGTTGGCATTGATTGCGCCAACCACCTGCAAGGGCTGTTCGCTGGCAACGGCGTCACGAAAACGCTGGCCTGGAGTGGTTTTATTGTTGGAACTCATGACTCACCTCGTGATGAAGGAGCGCCGTCCGGGAAATGACGGGCAATATTGCGTTTGGAAGCGCCGATATGGCGGCGCATCAACAACTCGGCCAGTTCACCGTCGCGATCGGCAATCGCGTCAAGAATGCGGTGATGCTCGGCAAAAGCCTGGCGTGGACGATTCGGGGTGGCGGAGAACTGGATGCGGTACATGCGCACCAATTGGTACAGCTCGCCGCAGAGCATTTGGGTAAGGGTGCGGTTACCGGCGCCTTGAATTATCCGGTAATGAAAATCGAAGTCGCCCTCCTGCTGGTAGTAGCCCAGGCCCGCCTGAAACGCTTCGTCGCGCTCATGGGTGTGCAACACCTGGCGCAGCTCTTCGATTTCGGCGTCGGTCATGCGCTCGGCGGCCAGGCGGCAGGCCATGCCTTCCAGGGACTCGCGGATTTCATACAGTTCGATCAGCTCGGCATGGCTCAAGGACACCACTCTTGCGCCCACATGAGGCACACGCACCAGCAGGCGCTGGCCTTCGAGGCGGTGGATAGCCTCACGCAACGGGCCACGGCTGATGCCATAGGTGCGCGCCAGTTCCGGTTCGGAGATCTTGCTGCCGGGAGCGATTTCACCCTTGACGATGGCGGCCTGGATACGCCGGAAGACGTTCTCTGACATGGTCTGGGAATCGTCTTGCGACACCACCGGCGTTTCCAGCTGATCCAGCATATTGTCGACACCTTTAAAAGCAATGTCGCAAAAACTAGCCAATCAAGCCTTATTAGTCAAAGAATAAATCCATATTGTCGACAATCGTCTAATAACCCTTGCCGCACCTTCGCTGGGCATGGCCGCCTGCCAGCGCTGGCGCCAGAAAAGCATCATGTTAGAATGCCCGCCGCTTTTGCCTGACATCACTTGATGAAACGGCGCACGAGGGAGTTTGCGCAGCAATGCCAGTCGCCTTGAATTAAACATCGCACTGCACCGCGTCAGGATCTATGAGACTCAAGCCCTTCCTTCTTATTTGCCTACTGTGCATACCTGGCCTTGGCGTTGCCGCCGAGAAGACCGTGTATGGCCTGAATGAATACGCCAAATTGGCCGGCATCGACCTGGAAGTCGCCGCCAAACTCGACACCGGCGCCAAGACTGCCTCGTTGAGCGCCCGCGATATCAAGCGTTTCAAGCGCGACGGCGAATCCTGGGTACGCTTTTATCTCGCCATCGACACCGCCCATTCCCACCC
>NZ_VBVZ01000645.1 GCF_005863185.1 Pseudomonas edaphica | reverse complement strand
CATCAGATCAACCGCGATTCCCCTGCAATCACTGTCCGCTCGCCGCACACCCCGCGCAATTGCCGCTCAAACTGTTCGATAATCGCCGGCCAGCCCTGGCGGCTCGCATGCTGACGAGCATTCAAGCGCATGCGGCGCAAACTCTCCGCATCTTCCAGCAGCCAATTGGCAGCGTCACAAAACGCGCCCTCATCCCCTGGCATCGCCAGCACGCCATTGTAGCCATGGCGAATATGCTGGGTGGCGGCCGCCTGGTCGTAAGCCACCACACCCAGGCCGGAGGCCATGGCTTCCAGCACTACATTGCCGAAAGTTTCGGTCAGGCTGGGGAACAGGAACACATCGCCGGACGCGTAATGCCGTGCCAGTTCTTCGCCGCGCAAGGTGCCGCAGAACACTGCCTCGGGCAGTTCCTTTTCCAGCGTCGCCCGTTGCGGGCCGTCGCCGACAATGATCAGTTTCATCTGGCGCAGTGGGTAGGTGTCCTGCAAGGTTTCAAAGCAGCGCTTGAGCAGCCCCAGGTTTTTTTCCTGTGCCAGTCGGCCTACATGCAGTACGGCGATTTGATCGTTATTCAGCGCCCAGCTTTCACGCAACGCGTTATCGCGTTTGGCGGGGTGGAACAACTGGCTGTCGACGCCGCGTGACAACATGCCCAGGCGCTCGAAGTGGCGACGTTCCAACTCCAGGCGCTGGCTCGCGCTGGGCACCAGGGTCAGGGTCGAGCGGTTGTGAAACCAGCGCAAGTAATGGGTCACCATGCGGCTGAGCAGGCTCAAGCCATATTGATTGGAGTACTGCTGGAAGTTGGTGTGAAACCCGCTGACCACGCTGATCCCCAGGCGCCGCGCCGCACGTAGCGCCGACAGCCCCAGCGGCCCCTCAGTGGCGATGTACAGCACGTCCGGGCGCTGGCGTGTCCAGCGCCGCAGCAACTTGTGCATCGACGACTGGCCCCATTGCAGCCCTGGGTACCCCGGCAGTGGCCAGCCGCGACACAGCAGCAATCCATCGTCGCTGGGCCGGCTTTGATCGGTGCCCTGGCGGGGGCGCACCAACTCGACCTGATGGCCGCGCGCGCGCAAACCCTCGCACAGGCGGCCAAGGGTATTGGCCACCCCATTGATCTCCGGCGGGAAGGTTTCGGTAATCAGGGTGATGTGGAGCGAGGCTGTCGTCATGACCCACAGTGTCACCGTGGGCCATGTCGTCATTGTGACTCTAGGATGATGGATTTATGACTTGGCTATCGCCTGCCGTGCCATCGCCTCGGCCCCTTGCTCACGCACCCAGAACAGCGTAGCCCCGGCCACGGCCGCCGGCATCATCAGCAGGTTGACCACCGGCACCAGCAGCACCAGATAAACAATGCCGCCAAAGCTCATGCTCTGCCAACGCTTCTGACGCAGCCAGGCGAGCATTTCGTTCCAGCCCAGCTTGTGGTTGTCCGCCGGGTAGTCGATGTACTGGATCGCCATCATCCACACACCGAACAGTAGCCACAGCGGCGCGGCGATCAGGTTGACCACCGGAATGAACGACAGGATAAACAGGCCGATGGCCCGTGGCAGGAAGTAACCCAGTTTGCGCATTTCCCGCGCCAGGGTGCGCGGGACCATGGCCATCAACTCGCCCCAGCTGAAGGCGGGGAAGTCGTCTGTGCCGCGCACCACTACCTCGACTTTCTCCGAGAGAAAACCGTTGAATGGCGCGGCGATGATATTGGCGAGCATGGTGAAGGTGAAAAACACCATCAACACCACCAGCACCACAAACAAGGGCCACAGGATGTAGCTGAGGAAACTCAGCCAGCCAGGCAGCGTCGGCATCAAGGTGTCGACCCACAGGCTGAACTGATGGCCGGCGAAATAGATCAAGCCGACGAACAGCACCAGGTTGATCGCCAACGGCAGCAGCACAAACAGGCGCAGGCCAGGGCTCAACACCAGTTTGAGGCCTTCACGCAGGTATTGCGGGCCAGAAAGAGCAGGGGCAGGCATGGAGAACTCCGAGCAAGAAGACGAACGCGCCGACCTTACCGGCTTTGCTTCTTCGGCGAAAGCGGCGACATCAGCGGTAACATCTAGGCAACCAGGGTGTCGATTAATCGCGGCGACTGCATAGAGACCACCTATGAGCTGGATTGTTATTCCGTATTTCCTTAATCTTGCCCCCCTCTATACGCTGCACCCATTATTTTCAGGGCCTGCGAGTTCAAGCCTTCCCCAAGTGCTTCGCGGTCCTTTTTTATTCCAGCTGCCTTGTGGTCCGGGCGGTCGATAGGAGTGAGTCATGTCTGATACCCGTCATTCGCGAGTGATTATTCTCGGTTCCGGCCCTGCCGGTTACAGCGCTGCCGTCTACGCTGCCCGGGCCAACCTCAAGCCGCTGCTGATTACCGGCATGCAGGCAGGCGGTCAGTTGACCACCACCACTGAAGTCGACAACTGGCCGGGCGACGTCCACGGCCTGACCGGCCCGGTGCTGATGGAGCGTATGAAAGAGCACGCCGAGCGCTTTGAAACCGAGATCGTGTTCGACCACATCAACCAAGTCGACTTCTCGAAAAAGCCTTACAGCCTGACCGGCGACAGCGGTGTCTATACCTGTGACGCGCTGATCATCGCTACCGGTGCCAGCGCCCGTTACCTGGGCCTGCCATCGGAAGAAGCGTTCATGGGCAAAGGCGTCTCCGCCTGCGCGACCTGCGACGGTTTCTTCTACCGCAACAAGCCGGTGGCTGTGGTCGGTGGCGGCAACACCGCCGTGGAAGAAGCGCTGTACCTGGCCAACATTGCCAGCACCGTGACCCTGGTTCACCGCCGCGAGACCTTCCGCGCCGAGAAGATCCTGATCGACAAACTGCACGCCCGTGTGGCTGAAGGCAAGATCATCCTCAAGCTCAACGCCACCCTGGATGAAGTCCTGGGCGACAACATGGGCGTGACCGGTGCTCGCCTGAAAAACAACGACGGCAGCTTCGACGAGCTGAAAGTCGACGGCGTGTTCATCGCCATCGGCCACACCCCGAACACCTCGCTGTTCGAAGGCGTGCTCGAAGCCAAAGATGGCTACCTGGTTGTGCAAGGCGGCCGTGAAGGCAACGCCACTGCGACCAACATCGAAGGCATCTTTGCCGCCGGTGACGTGGCTGACCACGTGTACCGCCAGGCCATCACCTCGGCCGGCGCCGGTTGCATGGCGGCCTTGGACGCAGAGCGTTACCTCGACGGTTTGAAGGACGCTGCGTTCTAAACCCGTTGAAATGAAAAAACCGGCTGAGAGGCCGGTTTTTTATGCGCACGATTCAAGCCGCACCACAGTGCTGATGTGCCAACCCGATTCAATGTGGGAGCTGGCTTGCCTGCGATGGCGGTGGTGGCTGACACACCGCTATCG
>NZ_VBVZ01000644.1 GCF_005863185.1 Pseudomonas edaphica | reverse complement strand
ATCAAGTGTGGGAGCTGGCTTGCCTGCGATGGCGATCGTTCAGTCACAGCAGCATTGACTGATAAACCGCTATCGCAGGCAAGCCAGCTCCCACATTTTGTTTATGTGTTCAACTTCAGGTCAGGCGTTGCCAGCCAGCTTGAGGCGCGCAGCCTGGGTAAAGTCCAACATGCGTTTGAGCGGGCGCACGGCGTGCGGGATCACCGACGGCTCGACGAAGATCTCATTACTGCCCTCACGCAAACACTGCAGCGTGCGCTCCAGCGTATTCATCGCCATCCACGGGCAGTGCGCGCAACTGCGGCAGGCCGCGCCGTTGCCGGCGGTCGGTGCCTCAACGAAGACTTTATCCGGGCACAACTGCTGCATCTTGTAGAAGATGCCGCGGTCGGTGGCCACGATAAAGGTCTTGTTCGGCAAGCGCTGGGCTGCGGCAATCAGTTGGCTGGTGGAACCCACCGCGTCAGCCAATTCAATCACCGCCGTCGGCGACTCCGGGTGCACCAGGATCGCAGCGTCCGGGTACAGCGCCTTCATGTCTTCAAGCTGCTTGGACTTGAACTCTTCGTGGACGATGCACGCGCCGTCCCAGAGCAACATGTCTGCGCCAGTCTGGCGCTGAATGTAAGTGCCCAGGTGCTTGTCCGGCCCCCAGATAATCGTCTCGCCGTTGTCCATCAGGCTTTCGACGATTTCCAGCGCGCAGCTGGAGGTAACAACCCAGTCGGCACGGGCTTTGACCGCCGCCGAAGTGTTGGCGTAAACCACCACCGTGCGCTCGGGGTGCTGGTCGCAGAACGCTGAAAACTCCTCCACCGGGCAGCCCAGGTCCAGGGAGCAGGTGGCTTCCAGGGTGGGCATGAGGATGCGTTTTTCGGGGGTGAGGATTTTGGCGGTCTCGCCCATGAAACGTACACCGGCCACCAACACAGTCTTGGCCGGGTGGGCAGCGCCAAAGCGGGCCATTTCCAGGGAGTCGGAGACACAGCCTCCGGTTTCTTCGGCCAGGGCCTGAATCACCGGGTCGCAATAGAAGTGGGCAACCAGCACCGCGTCCTGAGCCTTGAGCTCGGCGGCGATGGCGCTGCGCAGGCTCGCCTCTTCATCGGCACTCAGCGCCTTGGGCTGCTTGGCGTCGAGGTGGGCTTGAACCAGTAGGCGTTCGGAAATTTGCGTCATGTTCGCAAGACCTGCAAGCGCAGTAAGCGCGAAAGTCGAGTGTACCACCGGCTCTGGAGCCCTTCGGGCGCCGCCGGACGAAGTGATTGTGTTCATCAAGCACGGTTGAAGCTGCGCAAGGCTACAGAATATCGAATCGATTCAAAAGCCTAATATGGGATTGCGCGGTACGCTGAGCGGGCAAAAAAAAACGGGAAGGCTCATCACTGAGCCTTCCCGTTTTGATCACGTCGAGCATCAGCGCATCAACACATCCGGGTCGTCCTGCAACATGACCGCGTCATGCATCGTCGCCAGGGCATTTTTCAACGTCGACTGCTCCAGCGCATCCTTGGACTTTTTGCTTTCCTTGGCCGCGTGTTCAAGCAGCGCCAGGTAATCACGCTTGGATGAACCTTCCTTGGGCACCACGGTGTCTTCCACCAGGTTAGCCATCACCTACTTCTGCGTGTGGGTGTTCTGGGAGGCCGACTGCGTGACCGAGGCATGGGTCAACTGGCCGTCCTTATAGGCAAAGCTGGCGGTGCTGCTGGCCTTGTCCAGGACTTGCACATACAGGTAATTCTGCGATTCGCGGCTGCCGTCAAAGATCGGCGGTTTGCCGTACTGCCCAGGTCAGAAGCGATAAGTGACCGAACCACCAAAACCATTGGCACTGTTTTCATACTTGGCGTCGTAGGTCAGCGCCAACTGAGGATTGTTGTCGCGCACCTTGATGGGCTCTTCCTTCAGGTAGGAATAGGCCACGTCAAAGGTCAGGTTATCCACAGGCGTCCAGCCGGCACCGAGGCTGAAGACGGTGCGGTCGCCCGTCGGAATACGCACCGAACGGTCGGTGTTGTTGGTTGGCGTCTGGTCCACCGAGAAGCCGGTACGCAGCACCAGCTGCTTGTTGAGCTGGTACGACAGGCCTATCGCGTGGGACCAGGTGTCGTGCCAATGCTGCTCTTCGGTGATGGAGCCCAGGCCGGCCAGCTCAGCGGTAATGTCCGACACGCCGGCGTTGTTGACCGTGATCTTCTTCAACTGGCTCCAGCGCGTGTAGGTGCTACCCACGTAGAGGGTCAAGGCGTCGGTCAGTTGGTGCGTGACCGAGAAGTCCACGGACGACGGCGTGGTGACATTCAGCTTGGCGTCATACTTCTGCGCCCCGCCGTCCAGCACATCGGAGAGCACGCCGGAGGCGTTGGTATGGCCGCTCAGGTGATAGACCACTTGCGAGTGGTAGGTGACGCCGACGCGGGTGCTGTCCAGAGCCTGCACCAGGATACCGGCGTTGAAGCCCATCGCGGTGTCGTCACCCTTGATCTTGGCCGTCTCGGTGCCCAAGCCAAACGCCGGGACTTTAGAGTCCAGCTCGCCGCTGATTTTGTTGAAGGTCGGGCCGAAACCTACCGAGACCTTGTCGTTGAACGCATAGCTGACCGTCGGCTGCACGGTGATGACCTGAATCTTGCTTTTGTTACCAAAGCCATTGCCCTGGAACCCGTGTTCATAGTCGGTCACCAGACCGAACGGCGCGTAGACCCCCAGGCCAAAGGCCCAGTGTTCATCGATCGGCGTCACCAGGTAACCCATCGGCACGGCAATGCCGGGGACCATATCGCCTTTGTTGGTGCCAGGATTGTCGACACCGCCTTGAGAGGAACTGGCGTCCTTGATGTTGGATTTGGCATCGAGGTAGGTGGCGCCGATGCTGACTTCATTGTGCTTGATGCGCGACATGCCGGCCGGGTTACCGAACACCGTGCTGGCGTCATCCGCCGAGGAAGAACGCCCGGCGTAGCCTGTACCCATTGAGCTGACACTTTGCTCATTGAGGGCAAAACCACCGGCGAACAGGTGTGTGGAGGCGAGCGAAATGGAGAGCGCCAAGGCGCTTTTAAGAGTTTTGTTATTCATTATTAGGACTCGAATTATTGGGCAGCGCTGGGGAAACTACCAACGTTCGAGTGAGGCGTTTATGAAGAGTTTTTCATGCTTTTGATTGTCGGACAATCTCAGGATTTTCAAAGACTTCGCCTGATTTTCCGTGTCTTTTTATGACTTTTTAACCGGATCGTGACTGCCTGGTTTCATCGTCGTAAAGCTGTCAATTTGAACGCAAATACCCCTCGATAGCCACGTTGACGACATGGGATGCGTGCATCTCTATAAACACGCCGATTAAGTCATCTTGCTGCAACAATCAAAACCCTCCCACATCGCCTGATCCACATAC
>NZ_VBVZ01000643.1 GCF_005863185.1 Pseudomonas edaphica | reverse complement strand
GCTCAGCACCATCGAAAGGCGTTGCAAGGCGTTCCTGGCCTTGCCCTTCGCCCAACTCAGCCCTGCCGAGTTGAAGGCAGAACTGGCCCGCATCGCAGCGCTTTAACCGGAGAACACAATGACCACCCTGCCCAATCTCAACAGCACCCTCGCAGGCCCGCTGCCTGTCGGGCCTGGCCACCCGCCGCGCATCCTGCTGCTTTACGGCTCCACACGCCCGCGCTCATTCAGCCGCTTGCTGGTGGAAGAAGCCGCGCGGCTGTTGCGCCACTTCGGAGCCGACACGCGGATTTTCAACCCTTCGGGCCTGCCGTTGCCCGACGATGCGCCCAACGATCACCCTAAAGTCCAGGAGCTGCTGGACCTGATGCAATGGTCCGAAGGCCAGGTGTGGTGCTCGCCCGAGCGCCACGGTTCGATGTCGGCAGTGTTCAAGGCCCAGCTCGACTGGGTGCCGCTGGCCCTCGGCGCCGTTCGCCCGACCCAGGGCAAAACGCTGGCGGTGATGCAGGTGTCCGGCGGCTCGCAATCGTTCAACACCGTCAACCAACTGCGCGTGCTGGGGCGCTGGATGCGCATGTTCACGATCCCCAACCAATCCTCGGTGCCCAAGGCGTTCATGGAGTTCGATGACCAGGACCGCATGAAACCATCGGCGCTCTACGATCGCGTGGTGGATGTGATGGAAGAGTTGGTGAAGTTCACCGTTTTGCTGCGTGATCGCCCGGACCTGGTGGACCGCTATTCAGAGCGTAAGGAAAGCGCCGATGAGCTGTCGCAGCGTGTCAACCAACGGTCGATTTGAGCGGTCCTGCTGGCGTATGCTCGTGCCAACCGCATCCTGAGCTGAATCATGAGCACTCTGCACCACGCCTTGCTGGGCAACTACGAAGTCAGCAGTACAGCCTGCACGGGCCTGACCTTTGCCAGACACAGCCATGATGAATGTGTAATCGGCGTCAACCTGGTCGGTGAGGAAAAGGTCTGGCTGGACCGCCGCGAATTCGAGGCCGGGCCGGGTAGCATTACCCTGTACAACCCCGGTCAGATTCAGGGCGGCGGCGCGGCGCAAGGCGCGCCTTGGCACTTTGTCAGCCTGTATGCCACAGCCGATCAGCTGGCGGCTGACCTTGGGTTGGCGCAGCTGGAGTTCGATCGCTCGTTGTGCTTCCAACCTGATCTGGCGCAGCGCCTGGCGGTAGCGGTGAAAGGCGCCTTGAGTACCGATGCATTGGTCCGCGATCTCAATGAAGAGGCGTTGGTGTTGCTACTGGGTGAAGTGGTCGGCGTCAGTGGTGTACGTGTGCCTGGCAGCATGGCAACGGGCAAAAGCATGATCAACCGAGCCCAGGAATTGCTCGCTGCACACTTGCATCAAGGGTTGCCCCTGGACCACCTCGGCGATGAGCTGGGATTGTCCAAATTCCATCTGCTGCGCGCTTTCCAGAAGGAAACCGGACTCAGCCCGCGCCAGTGGGCGATGCAACTGCGCACCCGCCGCGCCAAAGGCCTGTTGCGCAACGGGGTGGCGGCCGGCGAAGTCGCCCATGACTTGGGCTTTGCTGACCAAAGCCACCTCAACCGCCATTTTCGCGCCGCCTATGGCATCACGCCCGGCCGCTATCAAAGCGTGTTGAAGCGCTGAACAGCGCAATCTGGTTCAAGACGAACGCTTTCCCCATCGCCACACTGCCTGGACTTTCTTGAAGGAACGCGGGCATGTTGACGATCTTCTTTTATGCGCTGGTATTCGGTTTTGTGTTTTGCCTCTCGCCCGGTGCCGTGCTGGCGGAAACGTTGCGCCGTGGCTTGCTGCACGGTTTTACCCCGGCCTTGCTGGTGCAGATCGGCTCGCTGGTAGGCGATGCGGTGTGGGCGGTGATCGGTCTCACCGGCATTGCCTTGCTGATCCAGCATGACGCGGTGCGTGTGCCCCTGACGGTGGTCTGCGCGCTGTACCTGGCCTGGCTGGGTATCCGCAGCTTGATTGATGCCTGGCGCTTGCCCGAGGCGAGCGACGCGCCCGCCAGCTCCGGGAAAAATGCGCTGGCGGTGGGCGCGGCGATTTCACTGGCTAACCCGAAAAACATCGTCTATTGGGGCGCGCTGGGCAGCGCCTTGTCCGGCATCGTCGGGGCTGCGCCCAGCCATGGGCAAACGCTGATGTTTTTTGCAGGCTTTATGCTGGCCTCGGTGTTGTCCTGCTTTCTGATTGCAGCGTTGGTCAACCTGCTGCGCAAGAACACCTCAGCGTTATGGCAACGCATCAGTTATGGCGCCTGTGGTGTGGTATTGATTTATCTGGCAGTTCTGGCCGCGCAAGGCATATGAAGTTATATAAGGTGAAACTTGTCTGCGCCTCTTATCTGAATGAACTCTGAACACAGGGTAATTTAACTCATCCTGCGTTGACATTTTGCAACCAGCTAAGTAGATTGCCCCTGCCCACAACTGGGGCCTTTTTTAAACCTCACAAAAGAAGCCAATGGACACAGTATCTAGTCGCTGTCCGAGCACCGTTCACGCGGGCATCGGGCGCCAAACCCAGAATATGACAGGACTCGCCTTCCAGGTCCGGTAAGCTGCGCTAGAGCTTGATGCTCCACCGTAACTGCCTCACCGGTCGCCCGTCCGGTCCCGAGGTGTGTTATGACCTTTCAACTGATTGTTTTGCCTGACATTCGCACGCTAGCCGCAGCCCTGCGCGCCAAGCTGTGCCGCGAGCCCGCTGGCTTTTCACCTACCCGCTCGGCCTTTGCTGCACCCTCTCCCCTAGCCAGTAAAGATCAGCTGCGCCCAGCTCCCCCGCTAGCGCACTGGCGTGTCTGCCCTGCCAGCGGCCAATTGCTGCAGCACTGGGACCACGCCGACCCTCAAGACCCGCAGAGACCTCAGGTTTCCACCCTGGCTCAAGCCAGCCTGTTGCTCGGTTTTTACCTGAGCAATCGCGCCGCTTAAACCAGCTGGAAACAGCAACTTCCTGATAATTATTCTGGAGTTCGTTATGAACACATCCAGTAGTAGCCCGCTGCGCGCCAGTTAACTAACGCGCACTTGGCGGGCGCTGTAGAAGTTATGTGAACACCCTATTTAAACCGATCGCGAAGTCCGCGGCTCGGCATGCTTTCGCTCGCCTGTATTCAGGTAAGTACCGGGTATGTTTTGTCGAGAATTGGCGACAGGAGTACAGACAATGAGCGCCGTAAAAAACACGCCTCTGCACAAAAAGAATGGCACCGACACCGACACCAAACTGTCGATGCGTGCCGCCCGTGAAGCCCAGAACGGCCTGTCGGCCACCCTCGCCAATGTGCGTGCCACCCAGGACGGCCTGACCGAACTGGACGCCTCGGCACGTCTGCAACGCGAAGGCTACAACGAAGTGGCCCACGACAAGCCACCTCA
>NZ_VBVZ01000642.1 GCF_005863185.1 Pseudomonas edaphica | reverse complement strand
CCTGGGCACCTGGGCGTGGCTGGGGCGGCTCGATGAAGTGTCCAAGGGCGACGGCAAGGTCATTCCCAGTTCCCATGAGCAAGTCATTCAATCACTGGAAGGCGGCATCCTGGCAGAGCTTAACGTTGCCGAAGGTGACCTGGTGGAGCAGGGGCAAGTGTTGGCCCAGCTCGACCCGACGAAGTCCGAATCGAATGTCGAGGAGAGCGCTGCGCGCTACCGGGCTGTCCTGGCCAGCGCCACACGGTTGCAGGCGGAGGTGGACGGTAAACCACTGAGTTTTCCTGACGAACTGCAGGCCTACCCCGAGCTGATCAAACGCGAAACCAGGCTGCATCAGGAGCGTATCAGCCGGCTCAAGGAATCCCTGGCTGGGGTGAACGATTCGCTCAGGTTGGTCGACCGTGAGCTGAAAATCACCCAGTCACTGGCCAAGACCGGCGCTGCCAGCAACGTCGAAGTGATTCGCCTGCAGCGTCAGCGCAGTGAGTTGCAACTCAAGGCTACCGAACTGCGTTCTTCCTATCAGGTGCAGGCGGGGGAAGAGTTGGCCAAGGCGCGCTCTGAGGTTAGCTCGTTGAGTTCGGTGATTCGTGGGCGGGAAGATTCGTTGACGCGCCTGACTGTCCTGTCGCCGGTTCGCGGCATCGTCAAGGGCATCGAGGTGACGACCATTGGCGGTGTCATTTCGCCTAACGGCAAGTTGATGCAGATCGTGCCGCTGGATGATCAGTTACTGATCGAGACGCGCATTTCACCCAGGGATATTGCCTTCATCCACCCGGACCAGGCCGCCAAGGTGAAACTCACTGCGTATGACTATTCGATCTATGGCGGGCTGGACGGCAAGGTGGTGACGATTTCTCCAGACACCATCCAGGACAAGGTCAAGCCGGAGAATTACTACTACCGGGTGTTCATCCAGACGGACGCCAACGTGCTCACCAACAAGGCCGGTGAGCGCTTCGCCATTGTGCCCGGGATGATCGCAACGGTGGACATCAAGACCGGCTCCAAGACCGTGCTGGACTACCTGGTCAAGCCGTTCAACAAGGCTCAGGAGGCCATGCGGGAACGCTGAGCCTGGCGTGTCTATTCAAACCTCTCCTTTAAAGTCGAATCGGTTGAAGAATATGTTTCCTGATTGTGTTGTGGTCATTGAACATCATGCGTTCCAGCGTGCCGTGCTGGTCAAGGCCCTCGGCAATCTGGGGGTCGGCAATGTGCTATCGGCCAGCGATGCTGAGCAGGCTATTAGCCTGCTAAACCAGCTGCCCAAGGTCGATATCGTTTTTTTCGACCTGGCCGACGGTTCGATCAACCACTCTGCGTTCCTGAAAGTGGCCGGCGAGTTGGGAAACGTCCAGACGTTGGTGGCCTACAGCGAGTTGCAGGCTGATCTTTATCGCACCGTGAAGCAGATGAAGACGCTGTCGGGCCTGAAGTTATTGGGCATTCTGGACAAGCCGCTGGACATGCAGGATTTGCAGCGGTTATTGGAAAATTTCAAGCTGCGCCACCATGTCTTGATGGCGCCCGACCTGTCGGTACCTGAACTGATCCCTGAAGACCAGGTGCGACACGGTTTGGCGGTGGGTGCATTCGAGGCCTGGTACCAACCAAAATTCGATCTTGTCGAGCGCCGGCTGTTCGGCGTTGAAGCGCTGGTGCGCTGGCGTCACCCCACACGGGGGATGTTGCTGCCCCGTGATCTGTTAGGCGCCGTACTGGCCTATGACTTGATTGATGAGATGCTCAAGCAACTGCTCGACCAAGGTATTGCGTTGCTGCTGCAGTTGCGCGCGCAAGGTATTGACCTGGGAATGGCGTTCAACCTGACAGCCTCCCAGCTGGTTCGAAATGACTTGGTTGACTACATTATTCAATGCTTGCAAGGGTACGACCTGCCAGGTTCGGGCCTGACATTCGAAGTCGCTGAAAGCAGCCTGCTGGACCTGCCTGCATCGGCATTGGCAAACCTTCTGCGCTTGCGCGAGGCGGGGTGTGGGTTGTCGATCGATGACTTTGGCCTGGGTTTTTCCTCACTACGGTTGCTGGCGCAGCTGCCCTTCAACCAGATCAAGCTCGACGGCGTGTTCGTTCAGGACCTTGCCAATCCGGGTAACCGGGCCGTCGTCGCGAGCAGTCTCGCGCTGACCCGAGCCTTGCAGATGGA
This sequence comes from Pseudomonas edaphica, assembly GCF_005863185.1. Classification (GTDB taxonomy): domain Bacteria; phylum Pseudomonadota; class Gammaproteobacteria; order Pseudomonadales; family Pseudomonadaceae; genus Aquipseudomonas; species Aquipseudomonas edaphica. The sequence continues at coordinate 1,232 of NZ_VBVZ01000642.1, read as the reverse complement.
CCTGATTATCGAGGGGGTTGGCAGCCAACCGGCGCTCGATACACTGATTGACCTGGGCTGCCATTTTGGCCAGGGTTTTCACTTGGCGGTGCCCATGCCCGGTGCTGACTTTTGCTGTTGGTTGGAGCACTACCGAAACGGGTAGGGCTTGCTGGCGCAGTCAGGCCATTAAAATATTTCAGGCCTGTGTTTTGTCGACGTGAAACTGAGCTACCGTAATAGTTTGACGTGCCGGTCTCGCAGATGCTGCTCCTTATGCTGATGAAAAAGAGGTTTGTATGTTGAAAGCATTAATCGTCGACGACCATCCGTTTATTCGCTCGTCTGTAAAAATGCTCCTCAAGGCCGGGCAGGTGGAAGTGGTGGCCGAAGCGGAGAATGGCGTCGAGGCGGTTTACCTGGCTCGCAAGCACGTGCCGGACTTGATCGTGCTGGATATATCGATGCCACTGCTCGACGGCCTGGAGGTCATCAGTCGCATTTGCGCCTTGGACCTGCCGATCAGAATCCTCGTGTTGACCTCGCTGGACGCGACCTTTTATGCCCATCGCTGCATGACCATCGGCGCGTCCGGTTACGTCTCCAAAAGCGATGATCTTGAGGAACTCATGCGTGCCGTTAAAGTAATTCGCGAGGGCTTCAGTTATTTTCCTGTGCTCTCCAACAGCTCGGTGCGCCCGGTCGATAACCAGACCCCTGAGCATGAGCTGATTCAGCAGTTGTCCAATCGGGAGCTGGCCATTCTGCAGCAGCTTGCCCGTGGTTACAGCAACAAGGAAATCGGTGACGCTATGTTGTTGAGCAACAAGACGATCAGCACCTATAAAACTCGGCTGATTGAAAAGCTCAAGGTCAAGTCGGTGGTCTATCTGGCCGACTTTGCCAAACGTCATCACCTGATCTGAATGAGGCGCCTGTCGGGTTACTTCATTTTTTTCCTTTGTTTGGGAGTACTCGGCCAGTCCCATGGCGCCGAGCAGGCCTTTGAGTCGTTGACCTTGCTGGGGCGTGAGCCTACCGCTGATTTTGACGTTGAACTGCAGAACCATGACTGGCGGTGGCTACGCACTAAAAAGGTCCTGGTGATCGGTACAGCGCGCAGCGATCCGGCACCCTTGGTGGTGTCGTCTGACCCAGCCGATTTCGAGGGGGTGACGGCTGATTACGTCGGGCTGCTGGCTGCTGTGTTAGGCGTTGATGTTCAGATCCGGCGTTATGACAACAGGGACCTG
>NZ_VBVZ01000641.1 GCF_005863185.1 Pseudomonas edaphica | reverse complement strand
GTCAAGATCCACGGCCACTCCCTGGAGTGCCGGATCAACGCCGAAGACCCGAAAACCTTTATCCCAAGCCCTGGCCTGGTCAAGCATTTCCACGCGCCGGGCGGCAACGGCGTGCGTGTGGATTCACACCTGTACAGCGGCTACAAGGTTCCGTCCAACTACGACTCGCTGATCGGCAAGCTGATCACCTGGGGCGCCACCCGCGACGAGGCCATGGCCCGTATGCGCAATGCCCTGGACGAAATCGTGGTAGACGGCATCAAGACCAACATCCCGCTGCATCGGGATCTGGTACGCGATGAAGGCTTCTGCGAAGGTGGTGTGAACATTCACTACCTGGAACACAAGCTGGCCAACCAGTAAGTGCTCCACCCAACAAAGCCGCCTTCGGGCGGCTTTGTTGTTTGTGGGCCCGCAAGAACACCGCCGCCCCCATGTGTGCGGGCTTGTGTGGGAGCTGGCTCCCACACAAGCCAGCTCGCCACAAACTCGCCGCTCGCGTAAACTTGCGCGCTTTCGCGACCCAGCCGTCGCACACTCATTTTTTCAAAGGTGCCCGCCATGCCTTGGCTGCAAGTCCGTCTCGCCATCAGCCCAGAACAAGCCGAAACCTACGAAGACGCTTTCCTCGAAGTCGGCGCCGTGTCGGTGACCTTCATGGACGCCGAAGACCAGCCGATCTTCGAACCGGAACTCAATACCACGCCGCTGTGGTCCCACACCCATCTGCTGGCCCTGTTCGAAGACGGCACCGATGCCGCCGCCGTGCTGGCCCACATGGAACTGCTCACCGGCAGCCCGCTGCCCGAGCACCACAGCGAAGTGATCGAAGACCAGGATTGGGAACGCAGCTGGATGGACAACTTCCAGCCGATGCGTTTCGGCCAGCGCCTGTGGATCGTGCCAAGCTGGCACGCCGCGCCTGAGCCGAATGCCGTCAACTTGCTGCTGGACCCGGGCCTGGCGTTCGGCACCGGCACCCACCCTACCACCGCGCTGTGCCTGGAATGGCTGGACGGCCAGGACCTGAGCGACTGCAACGTGCTGGATTTCGGCTGCGGCTCAGGGATCCTGGCGATTGCCGCGCTGCTGCTGGGCGCCAAGGAAGCGGTCGGCACCGATATCGACGTGCAAGCCCTGGAAGCTTCCCGTGATAACGCCGGGCGCAATAACATTGCTGAAGGCAAATTCCCACTCTACCTGCCGGAAGATTTGCCCCAGGTGCAGGCCGATGTGCTGGTGGCCAATATCCTCGCCGGCCCGCTGGTGTCGTTGGCGCCGCAGCTGTCGAGCCTGGTCAAGCCGGGCGGGCGCCTGGCGTTGTCGGGCATCCTCGCCGAGCAAGGCGAAGACGTGGCCGCTGCCTACGCCAAGGATTTCGAACTGGACCCGATCGCCAACCGTGATGGCTGGGTACGCATCAGTGGTCGTCGGCGCTAGAATGAGCGCTTGCCTGAATCGGATGGCCGCATGACCGACAGTTTCGTCACCCAGTGCCCACACTGCCAAGCCCGTTTTCGCGTCAGCCACGCACAACTGAGTGTGGCCCGCGGCGTGGTGCGCTGCGGCTCGTGCCTGCAAGTGTTCAACGCCGCTCGCCAGTTGCTGGAGCAGCGCGGCCAGGTGCCTGCGCCTGAGCAGCCGGCCGTTGCCGAGAAGGCCACTGAGCCGACCGCCGAGGCCCCACGGGCCATCAGCCAGAAGCAGTGGAACGCCGAAGAACTGGACCTGGACAACCTGGATCTGGACGAAGAACTGGCCAAGCTGGAGCGTCGTCAGGCACCCGCTGACCGTCGCCAGCCTGAAGATGCCCTGAGCGCTACGCGCGGCACTGCCAAGGCCGAAGAAGAACAGTGGGCCGCCAGCCTGTTCAGTGAACCGCCCGAGGAGCGCACCCCAGCGCCCGAGGACGAGCCAGAGCCAGAGCCAGAACCGGCCACTGCGACACGCCAGCGCACCGAACCCTCCATGTCGTTTCGCCTTGACGACATCGACGATGAACCGCCACTACGCTCGGCGCCCCACGTTGAAGATGACGATATCGACCCGCCGTTCACGCCCTTGACCCAGGCCCTGGACGAACCGGCCCCCGAAGATCGCCCGCAACCGCGTCGCAAGCGCACGCGCCCCGAGCCAAGTGTTCACGATGACGTACTCCAGGACCTGGAAGACGACCCGCTGCACCTTTACGCCCAAAAGCGCCCGTCCGGCTGGGGCCGCCGCCTGATCTGGATGCTGCTGGTGCTGATCGCCGCCGCAGGCCTTGCAGGCCAGTACATCGCGTATCAATTCGACGACCTGGCCCGCCAGGATGCCTACCGCCCATGGTTTCAGCAGCTATGCCCGTCACTGGGTTGCACGGTGCCGTCGCGGGTCGATATCGCCCATATCAAGAGCAGCAACCTGGTGGTGCGCAGCAACCCGGAGTTTGCCGGGGCGCTGGTGGTGGATGCGATCATCTATAACCGGGCGACGTTTTCCCAGCCCTTTCCGTTGCTGGAACTGCGTTTCGCCGACATGAACGGCAATCTGATCGCCAGTCGTCGCTTCAAACCCGGCGAATACCTGAGCGGCGAATTGGCCGGCGTCAGCGAAATGCCATCGCAGACACCGATCCACATCTCCCTGGATATCCTTGACCCAGGCAATAAAGCGGTGAATTACAGCCTGAGTTTTCACTCGCCCGAGTGAACCGGCGCAGGCTCTGAGGTTTGACGGCAAATTATTGACTTTGCGCTGCGCAACCAAACCGGCGGCGATAAAGAAATAACTGTTCAGATTTTATCCAATTCAGCCTTTATCCAGTCATCGAGAGCGGGTATCATGCCAACCCTTTTTCGAACTCTAATGATCCGGCCCCACAACAGGGAAGTCCTATGTCGGCGGTACGCATCGGCCCATACACATTGCAAAACGGCTTGATCCTCGCCCCGATGGCGGGCGTCACCGACCAGCCCTTTCGTCAGCTGTGCAAGCGTTTGGGCGCGGGTCTAGTAGTCTCTGAAATGGTCACCAGCGACATGAGCTTGTGGAACACCCGCAAATCGCGGATGCGCATGATCCACGAAGGTGATCCCGAGCCCCGCTCGGTGCAGATCGCCGGGGGTGATGCGCAAATGCTGGCAGATGCGGCCCGAGCCAACGTGGAGTTGGGCGCACAGATCATCGACATCAACATGGGCTGCCCGGCCAAGAAGGTCTGCAACAAGGCCGCCGGTTCCGCATTGTTGAAAGATGAGCAGTTGGTAGCCGAGATCCTGCAGGCCGTTGTCGCCGCAGTGGATGTGCCGGTCACCCTGAAGATTCGTACCGGCTGGGACCGGGACAACAAAAATGGCCTGACAGTGGCGAAGATCGCTGAACAGGCCGGGATTACAGCGCTGGCGGTGCATGGCCGCACCCGCGCCGACCTTTACACAGGTGAAGC
>NZ_VBVZ01000640.1 GCF_005863185.1 Pseudomonas edaphica | reverse complement strand
TCGACGATGCGGTGACCAACAAAACCGATCTGAACCAGGCATAAAAAAACGGCGGTTGGAGAAAATCCAACCGCCGTTTTCTATCTCAAGTGACGGACTCAACCGTCGCCTTGATGACCTTTGCCATAGGTCGACGCCAAGGCACGGGCCTTTTGCAGGCGCTCTTCCAGCTTGGGCAGCGTTTCATCCACCAGCGCTTTGATTTCCGGCACATCCGACGCCGCGCCTTCCTGTTTGAACAGGGCAATGGCGTCTTCGTTTTCCTTGACCTGTTGCGCGGTGTAGGCCGCGTCGAAGGAGTCGCCGTCCTTGAGTTCGGGCATCAAGGTTTCGGCTTTATCGACGATCTTCTCGCGCGGGGCCACCGGCAAGTCAAGTTTCCTGGCGATGGCTGCCAGGTGCTGGTTGGCCTGGGTGCGTTCGTTGATCACCTCGATGGTGTAGTCCTTGATTTCCTGGGACGAGGTTCTGGCGTGGGCCATGCGACTGGTTTCGATATCGGCCATCCCTTTGGCCGAAGCCTGCTCGATGAATTCAGCAGGCGACTGGGCGAAAGCATTGCTGGCGCCGAGGCCCAGCAGCATCGCGAAACTGGCGGTGCGTAACCGGATAGCCATGCGGCTCATGATGGGTTCCTCCAGGTCAAAAATAGGTGCGGGAACAGACGCCCCGCCCTGAATTCGAATTTTCAGGGCGGCAAAGGTTTAGAAAAAACTCGCCAGTGCGACGAACGGTCGTGCTGTATCAGGCCGGTTTGCTGCCAAACAGGCCCGGCAACGCATGCGCCAGGGCATTGATGGCGAAGCCGATAAACATCACGCCACAGAGTTTGGTGATAAGGATTTCATGGCGCTGATACACGGTGCGCACACGTTGGGCGCCGACCATGCCGATCAGAATGGCATAGGCCAGCAGGCCACCGATAAAGCTCAGGAAGATCAACGACGGCAGCATCGCCCACGTCAGCAACTCGGCACGGCTGGACAACAACGCGGTGAAGGTCGCCACGGCCACCGGGTAAGCCTTGGGGTTGGTGAGACCGAACACAATGCCGTGCCAGAACGGGTGCCGAGCCGCGCCCTGAGGTGCATCGCTGCTGCGCCGCTGGGTACGGATCGCACGCCAGCCGAGCCAGAACAGGTATAAACCGCTGAGCACGCCCAGTGCATCAAAGGCTGTGCTGCCCACTTCCCGCGCGCCCACGATGGCAATCAACGCCGTGCTGCACCACACCACGTCACCGAGCAAATGCCCGCACAAAAAACCCGCCCCGGCACGGCGACCACGGGCAGCGCCGATACCGAATACGGCGAGCACGCCCGGACCGGGCGTAATGCCATAGATAAAACCCGAAGCAAGCACGGCGAACAGCAGGGATAGGGTCATGGGCGCGACTCTGATAGACGGTGATGAGGTGGATCGATTCTGCACGTTCCGCCGCTACGGGTAAAACTTCATTCCTGCATAAGGCTTGGCGCGACAGGCCTGCAAACGTGAGGTCAGATCGCCGACGTGGGCTTCGAGCTTGTGGCCATCGGGGTCGAGAAAGTAGAACGACGCGCCTTCACTGCGGTTGTCGCGCCATTCCCGCACCTGCGCAGCGCGCAGGCGCGCCACCAGCGCCGCAAAATCACCGGTATCGGCGGTAAACGCGTAGTGCGTGTATTCAGCCGCAGGCTCTGGCGAGCGCAATGGGTCGAGGGACAAGCACAGCCATAAACCGGGTAGGGACAAATAGGCGCCGCCGTCCCAGGTCGCATCGAGCCGAAGTTGCAACAATTGATGGTAGAAGCCGATGCTGCGGTTCAGGTCGGTGACGGCAAGGGTCAGGTGGTTAAGGCCGCAGAGCATGGAATGTCCTTTTATCTATTCACCCAGTGACGAACGGGGCAAACCGTTTTTGCGATGACGATGTAGTATGTTGCACTACACATCACTACATCGAGGCTCTTATGTCTGTTATGTCTCTACGCATACCGGAAGACGTCGCCGACACGCTTGCCAGTCTCGCCAAGGCGACAGGGCGCAGCAAATCCTTTCTAGCCGTAGATGCATTACGCGAATACCTGACGCGTGAGGCCTGGCAAATAGAGGAAATTCAAAAAGCATTGAAAGAAGCTGATGCGGGCGACTTTGCGACAGCGGCCGAAGTAAAAGCAGTCGCCGATAAATGGCGTAACAATGCAGGTTGATTGGCTGAGGGCTGCCCTCAGGAATCTTGACGATGAAGCGGCCTACATTGCCGAAGAAAACCCGAAAGCTGCCCATGAGTTCGTGCAGGCGATCTTGACCGGGCTTGAACATGTCGCTGAATTTCCGGCAATGGGCAAAGAAGGCAGAGTGCCCGGCACGCGCGAATGGGTAGTGCCCCGATGGCCCTATATCTTTCCCTACCGTATTCGAGATGGCCGGTTACAGGTGATGCGAATTTTTCATACACGCCGCCAGCCACTCGCTTCCTGGTAGCCACGGTTCAGACGGACAATACACCCTGCACCTGCCCAATCAACCACTGCAACCCCGAATCCCCGCCCCGCCGCGCATGCCACGCCAACTCAAACGCAAACGAAGGGATATGAAACGGCGGCGGCACAGCCAGCAGGTGCTGCTGATCGATGTTGAGCAAGCCTCTGGATGACACCGTCAAAACCAGGTCTGTGCCCTGGATCAACTGCGGTGCCACGCCCCAGTGCGGCAGGCTGATCGCCACATGCCGGCGCTCACGAATTGCCGTCAACGCCCGTTCGATTTCCGGGGTGCCGCTGCCGCGCATTTCCAGCAACACATGCGGACGCGACAGGTAAGCGGGCAGATCGAGCACGCCGTTTTTCGGCAGGCTTTCGCGGTCAATCAGGCAGGTGTAATGCTCTTCGAATAACGGCGTAGTGCGCAGTTCGGCGGGCATGTCGGGGAACACCCCGGCGGCCAGGTCGAGGTCACCATTGAGCACGCCGTCGACCATGCCTTCGCGGCTGGCCTGGACGATTTGCAGGTCGATGCCAGGCGCTTCACGGCGCAAGGTGCGGACCAGCCCCGGCAGGAAAATCGCCGCGCTGTAGTCCGACATCGCCACACGAAACCGGCGCTTGGCCGATGCCGGATCAAACCGGTTGGGCGCCAGCAACGCCTGCACCTGGGCCAGGGCTTCGGCCAGTGGCGCGGCCAGCTCCAGGGCGCGGGCGGTCGGCACCAAGGCACCGCCCTGGCGCACCAGCAATGGGTCACCAAGCAGATCACGCAAGCGCGCCAGCGCATGGCTGACCGCCGGCTGGCTCAGGTGCAGGCGCTCGGCGGCGCGGGTGACGTGTTGCTCGCTGAGCAAGGCGTCGAGGATCACCAGCAGGTTGAGGTCGATGCGACCTGGGACGGCGGCGCCTATTTGTCCCTACCCGGTTTATGGCTGTGCTTGTCCCTCGACCCATTGCGCTCGCC